>CAYYJL010000487.1:0-2862 GCA_964472245.1 uncultured Ignavibacteriaceae bacterium
CAAAGGATCCTGAGTAGGATTTGCGGCTATTGCCTGTATCTTTACCATCTCCTTGTTTACATTCTGCTCAAATGAAGAAAACGAGTTGTCAACCTGATCAAGAACAGTTGTATACTCGTTAGAATATTGTTCCATCAGGGCAAGCTGCGCCTTTGTATCATTTGCAAACTGTAAAACATCCCCGCCGTTGATTCTGGAGGTTATTTTATTCCACGCATCAATCGACGGCTGGTATTTTCCCCAAATCCGCTGAGAGTTCATAACTTCAGTTAGAGTATCCCTCACCATAAAAAGTGCTTTATTAATCTCAGTACTTGCATTTGGATCAATAGGATATACCCGGGCATTGAGTGCAAATTGCTGCAGCTTTTCCTGAACTCTTTTTAATTGCTCAGGGGTAGCAAACAATCTCTTAAACTGAGCCGCCTTTAATTCTGCCTTCGCCTGACGTGCAAGTTCAGCCATATTTCTTGAAAGATTTTCGGCGTATGCAATTTGTCCCTCAATTTCTGAGTCTCTTCCAAAGCCGCCGCTTATGCCGCTCTTTTTAAACTTAGCCCAAACCGAGCCGCTCCATGAGGCGAACAAGACGCGAACACTTCCTGAAGCTGTTCCTGCAAGCATAAACTCAGGAGAGCCAATTAAGATACCTTTCATATCACCATCGAATGCAGCAAGCCCGCCGAGAACTTTTGCCTTTATCCAAACATTAAAATAAGCGCCCCAGCTGTTTTCCTGCGGCAGGTACCAGGCAGCCACAGTAATTCCGCCTCTTACGCTCACTACCCAGAAATCAAAACCTTGCTGCATTGAAAACCTAACTGCAAATCCTTTATTTCCGCAGTACAGATTGCCGCTTCCCGAAGCCCCGGATGGAACTAGTTTGTATGTAACCTCGCCAAGTATTCCCCAGTTATCACTGCCATATATCCAGCATTGTATCTTCGCGTTTCCGGTTATAACAGACCCAATATCAACTTTTACTTCAAGATTTCCCTCTATAAATACTTCAGTGAATTTTACTGTGATTTCATACGTGCCATAAATCTGGTTATTTCTCCCGAGAAGCACCGCGTCGCCGGAGAGATTTATAGACTCATCTGTTATGGTAATAAGGTTTTTACAATCTAATACACCCGCCGCACCGAGGGACATCCGGGTATATATAAGCACTGCGAACGCCGGATTGGAAACAGAACCCGCATTATCCATTTTTGTAATTGACCCGGGTGATTTTATCTCAGCTGCTTTTTTTACTTCAGCCAGGTCTGAAGCTTCAGGCCTGTAGAAAAATCCTCCTCCTAAACCGGTGAGAACCACCACCGGTCCCAGTCTTATATTCAGCCCGGCAGTTGCCGCTACAAACACACCGGCAGAAACATTTTCATTCACATCCACTGCAAGTTTGCCAACAACAGCAATTCCTATCTTATTTGGCTTTGCCTCAATCTCCCCATTGCCGGAAACAAACAGCTTGAACCCGGTGTTATCCTGCTCGTAAGAAATATTGGCGGTTATTTTAACAACCTTCTTGATGGTAAGTTGTGCATTTTTAACATAAATGTAAGTTCCCCCGTCTGGTGTTGTGTATGCAAGGAACTGCTCCATACCTCCGCCTCCAAAATTTTTCACTTCAACAGTTCCGCCGAAAGTTACATAACTGTTTACCTGGAGGGCCACTTTTCTTTTTGTTCGGGTTGTATTGCCATTTGCATCTTTTGTAATGGATACTCTCTCAACTTCAACTATGCCTTCGTCCTGTATATCAATTTTATTGACAGTAATATTTAAAGCATTTTTAACCGATAGATTACCGCCTTCAATTTTTGGCGCCGAAAATTCAAGATCAGTTGTAAGTTTAAGACTTTTAAATGTCAGGCCGCCGCTTACTGAGGTTAATTTTAAAGCTGCTTTACCGCCGATTATCAAGCCGTATGTTCCATCATTGCTTTCCGTCTTATATGTCAATTCAGAAAACTTAAGAGCACCTGCTTCAAATTCGCTGAGTCCGCTTGTTCCGAGCGCACCAAACTGAACATTGCCGTCAGTAGCCACTTTTATTCCGGGTTTGTAACTCTCAGGAACAGGCGTGTTCGGCTGACGCTCATCACCCAAGCTTATATATTTATTATTTTTCTCATCAATGAACAGTTTTAATCCGGCTTCCAGACTTGCCGAACTGTTTTCACCAAGACTTACATTTATAGCAGCATACGGGACAACAAACTTCCCTTTCCAGATATTCTGTTCAATTCTTCCCTGTACCTTTGCCGCTGTCCATGGGTAATCAAACACAACAACTTTGGCACCGCCTTCAACGGTTCCGTCACTGCCGATACTGATTACAAACTGCTGATTCGTCTGGGCGGCCGGTTTAGGAAGCTTTACATTTCCTCGCAGCGTTAGGAATACCGGAGCATCCGGAGGCGTGTTTGGTTTACGCCCGACAGATAATGAGGTCAGCCACATTGCATTCGGAATGACTTGTATCGCGGGGTTTGGGGTGATGTTATTAACCGATATATCACCTTCACTTGTAATCTTCAGTCCTGCAAACTTAATTTCCTTTTTCATTATTGTCAGCGTTCCGCTTGTGGTGATGCTGAAAACATCATTAGCAAAACCGAGTGCAAGACCCGGCTGACCTTGTTCATTGTGCAGTCTTAATTTTGCTCCGAATAAATTGAATTCCTGACTGACAGGAAGACTGACATTGGAGAGTTCAACATTATTCTTTGATACTTTAAGTCCGCCTACAGTAAAGGTCATGTTCTTGCTGATACTTGTATCAACTTTAATCTGGCAGTCAAAGCCGATTTTAAAATCTTCGGCATTCTCAGGAATTGTGAGAGTCAGCATTTC
>CAYYJL010000488.1:0-2856 GCA_964472245.1 uncultured Ignavibacteriaceae bacterium
TGCTAAAATAATAATTTACATCCGTTTGTTCAGATTGACGTAGAACAATCCATTCAATAGGGATTAAGTTTTTATTAACACAAATATATTTTCCTCCGGCTCTAAGTGATTGCTCATGCGGGTATAGGTCAATGGTAATATCCTTGCTGATAATCCGTGGGGCAGGCGAATACTTAATGATTGAATCTACGTCCATAGTAGTATTGAAAGCCGAATATGCTATACCATCGTCATTTTTAAGAACTCTTTGTTCTTCATTCTTAATAAAATATATCATTCCGCCGAAAGCAATACAAACTGCTGTGAAAATGAATAATACGGATCGTTTAATCGGCTGATTCCAATGAGCTGAAAATCTTACAAACCCTCTGTTTAATCCGCGTGGATATGTTGAAACAGTCAGGAAGAATAGTATTCCAGAAAAAAGAAACCAGTAGAATTTATATATATAATATGGTACCAAATCCCTTCCAAAACCGCTTAGTTCAGAGTAGTTCAGATAAAAATATGGTAGGGGAGGCATGTTAAACCGGAGAAGATTAGACTGAATGCCAATTACTTCCGGCTGCATGAATAAAAACATGAAGCCGAGTGAGGCAAACATTCCGGCATAGAATGAGTTTAAAATGGTCTGTATGAAAAAACTAAAAATGAGGAAGATTATATAATCCGGGAGGTGAATTGTTATCAGTGAAACTGCATAGAGGGATATATCAATATACTCGTAACCCCGGTGCAGTTGAATTCCCAGTATGACTATAAACAATATAATCATCAACAGCACCTGAATCCGTACCAAAGTACCAAGATTGACTATTGCCATTTTTAGACTTGAGAGGGGGGTGGAGTCTATCAATTCATGCATTTTATATGTTTGGTTCCTGTTAAGAACAACGGCTGTATAAAATACTGTCAGTATTTTAATGAAAAGCGAAAAGAAAAACATTGGATATGCCAGCATTATCCAGGTAGCCGGTTGCAATTGAATATTGTGGGGTAAATTAGCTCCCGTTAGAATGAGCCCAATTACACCAAATCCTGATACTGAAATCCATAAAAACGTTTTTTCTTTAATAATGGAATAGAAAGAAATACCGGAAATTTTCCATAATGCAATACATTCTGCTAAAACTCTGGTTTTTGCAATGTGAGCAAATAAGTTCTCTGCAAACATTTTATCCCAACGGGGGAGCAATCTGAATCGTTTATGGTGATTGTATTTTTCCCCCTGACCTTCTATTTGGGGAGTGCAGAAGCGTCTATAGGTAAAAAACAATAGAATCGAAGCAAAAAGGGAATAAAAAATCCGGGCTAACAGATACCCATTTGGTAATATCAGCCGGGCTGCATCAACTTCATTTGTACCGAAACCGGAAAAATAGAGGTTTAAGGAAAAATCTCCCAATAAATCGGCAATAGAAGACAACAATACCTCCGGCCGGGCGGTATATAAAAAACTGAGAACTTGCTTTAGAATGAAAAAAATGATTATCACTACTGACGGCGCATAAAACTCCCTTCTGTACAAGGCAGCCATTGCCGTAAGAGATGTTATGAGCACTCCTGCAGGGAGCAGGTATGCAAAAAGCAGAAGTAAATATATATCCACACCGGGAATGGTGATATAATTTGGATTTATATCAGTATGAAATACCGGAAATATTGAGCCGAGCAAATAACATAAGATTAATATAAGTATTAAAAAGAACAGGATACCCAGCTTAGAAAAAAAGACTAATGCATGATTAAGCGGGTATGAGTAAAACAACTGATCAAACTTGTTTTTCCTTTCTCGGCTGAATATCTCAGCGGCGAACCCTGCAATAAGAAATGCAAGCAGATAGATTAACCGGCTTGAAAGTTTAAAAAGGGAAAAGTCAGAATTGGCAATCCCCACCGGAGAATATATATCATCACCCAAAATCCCAGCTGCGGCTGCAATGGGTAAGTATCCGCAAAGAAAGGAGAGCAAAAAGACAGAGAGATAATACCGCTTTTTGATAAGACGGAATTCAAATCTGAACATTCTGAATAATAAATTCAATGCTGCGCCTGTTCTGCCACCGGGTTAATTGATTCATGATTTCGTGTTAAATCAGGAATTGTAAGGAAGTAGAGGTCTTCAAGTTTAGGTTCGGCTGCTTCATGAATATCAGAGGCAGGGACTTCGGTAAAATACCTTATGGTGAAGGAGTCGTCATAGTTTTGTTTCGAACTTAATATTTTCCTGTTGTCAGTAAAGAGAGGGGACGACTCCGTAGACCGTGTTGTTCTGATTTTACCTCTTAAACTATTAAGTGCGTTATCTGTTTTATCGCTGAGTAATATCTGTCCCTTTTCCATGATTACCAATGCTTTGCAAAGGTTTTCCAAATCTTCAACAATGTGAGTAGAAAATATCACAATAGCTGAATTTGCCAGATTCCGTAAAATCGCCAGGAATCTTTTCCGCTCACCCGGATCTAACCCGGAAGTCGGTTCATCAACAATTATCAATTTGGGGTCATTGAGCAGCATCTGAGCAATGCCAAACCGCTGTTTCATCCCGCCGGAAAATGTACTTACTGTACGGTGTGCATCTGCAGTTAGATTTGTCAGATCCAACACTTCCGCTATTTTTATTTTTCTCTGAGCTGATTCATGCAAACCTTTGAGCAATGCTATATATTCCAGCAATTTGAAGGCAGATATATTTGGAAGCACCCCAAAATCCTGAGGCAGATAACCCAGCTGCATTCTTAATGCTTTGCTGTTTTTGAGAATATCAATGTTATTGAATAAGATTTGACCTTGCGTAGGCCGTATCAAGGTGGACAGTATTTTCATGATTGTGGATTTGCCCGCGCCGTTTGGTCC
>CAYYJL010000489.1:0-1743 GCA_964472245.1 uncultured Ignavibacteriaceae bacterium
CACTTTGTAACTGTTGAAGATGAGTACAAATATCCTACTAAGGCACCGACAGAATTTTGTCCTGTAATGGAAACATTGGTTAAACCAAGATTTTGAATTGTAGCACCCTGAACAAAACCAAATAACCCTACGCTGTCTTTTGTTGTAAGATTAATAAAAAGTCCGTCAATTTTATAACCTTGCCCGTTGTAATTGCCGGTAAAGCTGGTTACCGGATGACCGATTGGCAGCCAGCCGGAGCCGGAAAACCAACTTGAAGTTGATGATGCATCAATATCCGCAGTTTGAATGTAATATTTGTTAAATCTGTTTGCCTGCGTGGGGCTTGCAACCACACTATTATGTGCAGCTATCCAATAGAGATTATCCAGCGTGGCTATCTGATACGGATCACCTGCGGAACCGTCTCCTGCTGCGGGAGCTGTTGCTGTTTGAGCACGAAGCCCAAACTGTAGAAAAAGTAAAAGCAAGAAAAATGCGCTTTTTTTCATAGGACTAAACCCTTATTGTCTTTTGAAATCAAAGTGTTATTCAGGGAATAAGTTATTCAGATTTGCGGTGGGAGGAAATACCTAATTTAGGGTATTTTGGGGAAGCCGTATCAAAATTTGATGATCTCAACTTACACTTGAAAAGTGCTATGATGATGACAAGGTATAAACAAAAACTGCGGCTTTGGGGGCCGCAGTTTGTAAGGGTATTTTGCTAAGGAGTGTAAAGAGAAGGGTTCTCTTATACGCGGTCAGCGTTCATGACTTTGTTCCATGCTGCGGCAAAATCACGGACAAATTTTTCATTGCCGTCTGCCTGAGCATATACTTCCGCTAATGCGCGAAGCTGTGAGTTTGAACCAAAGACCAGATCCACACGGGTGCCGGTCCATTTTACCGCACCGGTTTTTCTGTCTTTTCCTTCATATATATCGTTAGATTCTGCGGAAGGTTTCCAAACGGTATCCATATCCAGCAGATTTACAAAGAAGTCATTGGTGAGAGTGCCAACCTGTTTGGTGAATACTCCGTGTTTTGCACCGCCGGTGTTTGCGCCCAGGACGCGAAGGCCGCCGACCAGTGCAGTCATTTCCGGTGCGCTTAAGCCGAGCAGCTGTGCTTTATCAACCAGCATTGCTTCAGCCGGAGATTTCACTGACTTTTTAATATAGTTGCGGAAGCCGTCTGCCAGTGGTTCTAATACTGCAAATGATTCTGCATCGGTATGTTCATCACCTGCATCATTGCGCCATGCGGTGAATGGTACTTCAACAGAGAAGCCGCCAAGTTTTGCAGCGTGTTCCACTGCCGCATTACCTGCAAGTACGATAAGATCAGCCATAGAAACTTTCTTGCCGTCTTTTTTACTTCCGTTGAATTCTTTCTGAACTGCTTCCAATGCTTTCAACACTTTTGCTAATGTTTCGGGTTGATTTGCTTCCCAGTCCTTTTGCGGAGCTAAGCGCACTCTTGCGCCGTTGGTTCCGCCGCGCATATCTGAGCCGCGGTATGTGGAAGCAGATGCCCACGCAGTTGCAACAAGTTCAGAAACGGTGAGACCGGATTTAAGAACTTTTGCTTTTAATTCAGCAGCATCTTTAGCATCAATCAATTTGAAATCTACTGCGGGAACAGGGTCCTGCCAGATTAAATCTTCTGCAGGAACTTCCGGACCGAGGTAGCGTCCTTTTGGTCCCATATCACGATGGGTGAGTTTGAACCATGCTCTTGCAAACGCATCAGCAAATGCCTG
>CAYYJL010000489.1:1753-2853 GCA_964472245.1 uncultured Ignavibacteriaceae bacterium
TCGTGAAATTGGCTCGTAGATCGGGTCGAAACGCAGGGATAAGTCCGCTGTGGTCATCATTGGTCTGTGTTTTTTTGAAGGGTCGTGTGCATCCGGAATCATATGCTCCGGCTTAACATCTTTTGCCATCCACTGATGAGCTCCTGCGGGACTTTTTACCAGTTCCCACTCGTAACCGAAGAGCATATCAAAATAACCGTTATCCCATGTGGTGGGGTTTGGTTTCCATGCGCCTTCAATGCCGCTGGTTGTTGTGTCTGCGCCTTTGCCTTTGCCGAATTTGTTTATCCAGCCGAGTCCCTGTTCTTCAATAGGTGCGCCTTCCGGTTCACGACCAACCAGTGCAGTATCACCAGCTCCGTGTGCTTTACCGAATGTATGACCTCCTGCAACCAGGGCAACGGTTTCTTCATCGTTCATTGCCATACGGGCAAAGGTTTCCCGGACATCGCGTCCTGAAGTAACAGGATCAGGGTTGCCGTTAGGGCCTTCCGGATTAACATAGATGAGCCCCATCTGAACTGCAGCTAATGGATTTTCAAGTTCACGGTCTCCGCTGTAGCGTTTATCGCCGAGCCATGTATCTTCGTTACCCCAGTATATATCTTCTTCCGGAGCCCAGATATCCTCGCGTCCGCCGCCAAAGCCGAATGTTTTGAATCCCATATCTTCCAGTGCACAGTTGCCAGCCAGAATCATCAGATCCGCCCAGGAGATGGCGTTGCCGTATTTTTGTTTAATCGGCCACAAAAGACGGCGTGCTTTATCTAAGTTGCCGTTATCCGGCCAGCTGTTAACGGGAGCAAAACGCTGATTCCCGGTTCCGCCGCCGCCACGACCGTCCTGAATCCTGTAGGTGCCCGCACTGTGCCAGGTCATACGGATAAAGAGACCGCCGTAATGACCCCAATCCGCCGGCCACCACTCTTTGGAGTCCCTCATCAGTTTATATAAATCTTCCTTGAGTGCCTTGTAGTCAAGTTTTTTAAATTCTTCTGCGTAGTTAAAATCCTTATCCATAGGATTTGAAGCGGGGGAATGCTGATGGAGAATGCCGAGATTCAGCTGATTCGGCCACCACTGCTGATTCTTTGTTCCGC
>CAYYJL010000490.1:0-2848 GCA_964472245.1 uncultured Ignavibacteriaceae bacterium
TTGTCCGGCAGCAGGAAGACTGAACCGTATGGTAGTTGACGGGTTAAACGGATTAGGATAATTCGCATGTACCGTAAACACCGCCGGAACCTGTTCCGGCAATTCACCGGCAGACGTCAGCGCAGGTGATAAGGTAACATTCATGGTATTGGTCAAACCGGCGCCCGGATCAAACTGCATCTGCCCGCTGTAACTGTTATACTCAACCTTGCTCGCCTGCAAAGTATATATACCCGCCGTTAAACCGGAGATGCTGTACACACCCTGTGCATTCGTAAGCGAGTACCCGATAACCTGGCTGCTTTGATCCAAAACAGCAACGTACACTTCGGAAAGCGGCGAGCCGGTTACATCCTTAATGGTACCGGTTACAATACCCGGATTTGTATTACTCATTACTGCACTGAGCACAGCATTAATTCCTGTCACATTGCCATTTGCCTGCACAGCCGTGGCATTTTCCCACATCATTGCATTATCGTAAAATTCCGGAACATATCCCGGAGCCACAAATAATATATAATATGCCCCCGGTGCGGTGTTTTCAAATGCATAGCTGCCGTCAGACCCGGTAAAGGTAACCAGTACATCTTGCTGAGTATTCCGCATAGCCAAAACTATTGCCAGCGGAAGCGGAGTGTTGCCGTTACTGTCTGACTGACTGTACACTGTGCCGCTTATTCTGTTAAGAGTTGTGTTGGCTGCACGCTCCAGGGAAAAATTAATATCACTGATAACGGTATCCCCTGCTATGGTGATAATGTCTGCCTGTGAAAACGTAGGTTTATTATTATAGAACTCAACTTTATATCCGTTCTTTTTGGCGGAAACGCGGTAAGCCACGGAAGATGCCGGATGATTGGTTAAGGAGAACATATACCTGCCGTCACTGCCTGTGACGGTTGAAAGATTCAGTGAGTCTCCGGCAATCCACAAAGTTACATTTGCTTCGGCCAGCGGCGTACCCAGGGTATCGGTTACTTTACCTTTTATGAGTACAGTCGGCGGGTTAAGTATATACGGTATTCCAAAGTTCACACCATCTTTTATCTGATTCGCCTGCAGCTGAATAATATCTGCATCGGCGATATTCATCTTATTATCATAATACTCTTTATATGCCACTCCCGCCGCTGATGCGTGCGTTGCGGAAACAACATAACTACCCGGAGGAACATTAATTGTGTACCTGCCGTCAATACCAGTATATGTAGTAAGAGCATTGGTGACCGAAGGCCCGTTGAGCGGCATGAAATCAATCCTCACACCTGCAACCGGAGTCTGTACCACATCATATAATACTTTTCCTTTTACCATTGCGGTCTGCCCTGTTGATGCCTGCTCCATATATACCATTACATTATCGGTATTCTGCATTAACTGCAGGTTCGGGATAACTCTGGTATGATATCCCTCTTTGGATGCATGAAGTGTGTAGGTTCCTGCTGTAATTGACGGGAAATTGAATTTACCCAAAGAATCAGAATGCGTAGAATATAAAACCGTATCTGCATTACTTGCGCTCCGCATCAGCTTTACCAAAACACCCGGAACAACTGCAGTAACAGCAGGTGAGTTCCCGGATAATGTTTTTCCGGAAACGCGGATGCCTGTTGTGGATAGCGGCTGCAAAGCAATGTTTAATGAATCCAGATTGGTATTTGGTCCGATATATATTGTTGCCAGCAGGGTGCTTGTGCTGTATCCTGCAGCCGCAGCTTCAACAAGGTAATTGCCGGGTACAATATTTTCAAAAACGTAAGAGCCGTTTAACGCGGCGGTGGCAACATAACCTGTCCCGGCAGTATTGCCTAACAATTTTACCTGCGCAAAAGGAACACCTGCACCGCTGACTCCGTTTAACACCCTGCCTGCCACACGGTTATTATATACAGCCGACCCGCCCAAATATAAGTTTGCATCATTAATGACGGTATTCTGGCTAAGCGAAACCGGTCCCAATGCGGGAGAAACTAATCCCTGAAACGTTGCTTTAATATAATACATACCTGCAGGCAATCCCTCAAAAGCATAACTGCCGGAACTGTTGGTGGTTGTATTAAATATAAGGGAATCATTGGTGGAGGGGCCAAAGCCAAAAGCCATGACACCCGCCCCTGCGGCAATCGTATTATTGTTTTTATAAACTTTCCCGCGGATGATATTGCCTGTATTAATTTGGGGAAAGAGCAGAACCGATAATAAAAGAAAAACACACAATTTTTTCATAATTGTCTCCTGAAAGTGGACAATGGGTGCTAATAGTAAATTCTAATAACGAAACTTAAGCAAAAACTCAATACGATGAACACGCCAACGGGGGCTGCATCCGTCCCTCTCAATATCCTTTAACGCCGAGAGTATACGGGAATTTACTTTACCCGAAACATCGATTTTTCACCTAAAAAAAAGGATTACTCTGTTATCCGGAATCCCGGATTTCTGATCAGCCCGATTATGTTATCCCACGGATCTTTAACCGCTGCAACAATAATATCTCCCCCCACATCCTGCGGCTGGCTGTACGGACTGCCCCCCATGGCAATAATTCTGTCAAACTCCGCCTGCACTGATTCAACACCCCAGTATGTTATAACCCCCTCACCGTGAGCAATCAGCTCATCTGTGGGAGTTAAGCCAAGCTCATACCCCTTTATAGAAAAACCAACATAAAAAGGTTCATCAAAATACGGTTCAGTTTCGAACACCCTGCTATACCACTCCTTCGCCGCCGCAATATCCGGCACCTGATACTGCACCGTTCTTAAACCCAAACATCTTTTTTGCATAACGCGTGCCTTCCTCTTAAAATATTTGGTGTGATAGATGGTAATTTATGAACTTTGAC
>CAYYJL010000491.1:0-2847 GCA_964472245.1 uncultured Ignavibacteriaceae bacterium
GCAGAAGTAAAGGACAATATCGTTACCACCTACTCGTGAGCTTTGCATGGTCACTATACCATTTCTTCCTTACTGGGATACCTCAATTAATATATATAATTGGAACTTACTCTAGAAAGGTAGAAATAATTTTAATTTCTTGACCTTTTTAAGTGCCCCATCGTCTCCCATGTTAAATTTATTTTTCCAGTGACTGGCGTTTTTGTTCCAGCTCATCCCAGCGGCGGTAAAGGGTTTCTACATTCTTTTTTGCTGCATCTAATTCTGCGGTTAATTCTTTGGTTTGCGTTGCATATTTTTCGTAAAAATCCGCTGAGGTAAAAAGGGACTCAATCCGGCCGACTTCTTCTTCGGCATCCAGGATTTTTTGTTCAATTGATTCTAACTCCCGCTTTTCATGATAACTGAGCTTAGCGGTTGCCTGCTTAACTCTGGTATCTCCCTTCTTTTCCTTTGTGCCGGCATCCGTGCCGCTCAGACGGCTTTTTCTTTTATCCACATAATAATCGTAATCACCTTCGCTTAAGTGAAGATACTTGCCTCCTTCAAATGCAAGAATGCCGTTGCAGACGCGGTTAAGAAAGTAACGGTCGTGACTGACAACAATCAGGCATCCCTTAAATCCTATCAGGGCTTCTTCCAATATGCGGAGCGTTGGTAAATCAAGGTCGTTGGTCGGCTCATCCATCAGAAGAAAGTTGCCGCCGTTTTTCAGAATTTTTGCAAGCATGACACGGCTTTTTTCCCCGCCGGAAAGACGGTGCACGGGAGTGTTCATCCGGTCATCGGTAAAAAGAAATCTGCGGAGATAGGTCCACACAGGCATGGTATCTTTGCCGAAGCGTACGGTTTCCATCCCTTCACCGATTTCCTCAATAACGCTTTTGTTTTCGTCAAGGAGAAGCCGCTCCTGATCCACATAATTAAAAATGGTTTTTTCCCCCGTTTCCACCTTGCCCATATACGGCTGTATATCCCCCATAATTGTTTTCATAAGGGTTGTTTTGCCGGTGCCGTTTTTACCGATGATGCCAAGTTTTCTGCCAGGTTCAAAAACAAAATTGAGGGATTCAAACAGAATACGCTCGCCGATTTTTACACTGCAGTTTTTCAGCTCAAGGATTTTATTGCCGAGGCGGTCTGCTTCCGGTATAATTAAATCCACATCGGGTTCGGCGGTTATGATTTCTTTGGAAGCAATTTCTTCATACTGGTCCAGCCGGCTTTTGGATTTGGTGCGGCGCGCTTTGGGTCCGCGCATTACCCAGTCCAGTTCTCTCCGCAGAAAATTCTGGCGTTTCTTTTCTTCAACCTGCTGCTGCGCTTCACGGATGGATTTAGCCAGAAGAAAATCGGTATAGTTGCCCGTATGGGAATAGAAGGTACCGTTTGCAAGCTCTACTATATCGGTGGCAATGGTATCCAGAAAGTAGCGGTCGTGCGTTACGAATATACATGTGCCTTTATATATACGCAGATAATTTTCAATCCACTCGATTGAATCGGTATCAAGATGGTTGGTGGGCTCATCCAGCATCAGAAGATCGGGTTTGGAGATAAGCGCTTTGCAGAGAGCCACACGCCGTTTTTCTCCGCCGGAAAGACGGTATATATACGAATCCGGATCAGGAGCATGGAGTGAATCTATCAGGATGCCGGCATCGCGCTCAAGGTTCCATCCTTCCAGATACTGGATTTTCTGTTCCAGGGCATCGCGCCCGGGAGCATCGTACGGAGTTTCCTCATATTTTTTGATGAGCTCCAGAATGCGGCCTGCCCCCTGCATGATGTTCTGATACACGGTCAGGTTTTCATCCAGGGTGAAGTTTTGGGAAAGATATCCGGCAACAAGGTCCTTGCGTTTTGCAATCTCTCCGGAGTCAGAGGTCATTTCCCCGGCAATAATCTTAAGGAATGATGATTTCCCTGCCCCGTTCCTGCCGACCAGCCCGATGCGGTCCCCCTCGTGAATGCTTAAAGAGGCGCCATCCAGGATAACCTGCTCTCCAAAACGGAGCCGGAGGTCAGTTGCGGTTAATATAACGGGGGTAACGGAGTCAGACATAGCTAAAAAAGATTAATTTACAGGTACTATATAATGAAAATCAGCGGGAAAATGCCAGAAAAACGGCAGAAAATAGGCAAGGCATAAGGCCGGGAAATCAAATCTCCCGACCATGTATCGGCCGTGAGCGGAACAATTAACCACAGTGCACACGGAGAAAAGCACCAAGACCACGGAGGGGAAACATTAAAACCCCGGAGAACGCGGCTTCTCCCCTCTTTCCCGGTGAGGTTTGTGATTTGATAAAGTTTAGTCGGCTTGTGATTCCTTATTATTTTGATTTGGCGTTTTAAGGGAGAGAGGGGCTGGGGGTGAGTTTCCGGTAAGCGAGAATGCGAAATATCAGTTTAACCACAGTGAACACAAAGAAAAGCACAGAAATCACGGAGAGTTTTAACGCAAGGGCGCAAAGGGTAAGGGGTTATCATGTGTTGAGTTTTGTGTTTTACGGTGATTTTGTGCGGGGTACAAATGGGGACGCAAAGGCGCAAAAAGGGGATAAATTTATTCGGCTTTGACAAATGGCAGGATTTCTCTAATTTTAGGCAGTAATAGTAGAAAAAAGGTGTACAATGGATGAGGTATTAATAACAATTCCCAAGAAAAAAATCACTATCAAATCGAACAGCGTTGAAGAGGCAATAGAGGAACTGAAGGAGTATTCCAGGAAGCAGTCCCGTACGAAAAAGACGTTGATTAATAAATTTTTTGGTATTGCAAAAAAAGGTTACGAACCCAAGGAATCTGATTGGTATCAGCAGTAAAATGAGTTGTTTTATTGA
>CAYYJL010000492.1:0-2842 GCA_964472245.1 uncultured Ignavibacteriaceae bacterium
CAAATGAGGTCATTCGTTCATCTGAATATAAATCCTCCTCAGGGTTCATCGCCTCAGGTATGCCGTCAGTATATAAAAAGAGTGCATCTCCTCTATTAAGGGAATATGACTCTGCTGTAAAAGGAATATTCATATCAAACATCCCCAGACCAATGCCGCCGGCCACCAGCATTTCTGTCTTTCCCTCTTTTCTTAAAAGCAGCAGAGGATTATGCCCCGCATTCACCGTTTCAATCTTACCCGTGGGTGCATCCAGTATTGCAATAAAAAAGGTGATAAATTTGTCCGGTGGTGAGGCACGGTATATAATGCTGTTAAGACGTGAGGCAATATCTGCGGGATTCAAATCAAATGCTAAATGAGAAATCAGGGCTGCGTGCAGCGTGCTGACCAAAAGCGCCGCACCAATTCCTTTTCCGGCTACATCGGCAACAATCAGCGCATAGGTTTCTTCATTCACTTTTATTACATCATAGTAATCCCCGCCCACATTCCTGGAGGGAATCACCGTACCGGCTATATCATATCCCGGAATTTCCGGCAGCACTTCCGGCAGAATTTTCTTTTGTATTGATGCAGCAACCGCCAGTTCCTGTTCCATTTTTTCTTTTTCAATGGCTTCAATGTTCAGGTACTGATTCTCCACAGCGGTTTGTGCCTGCCGTACTATAGCGTCAAGCAGCATGGAGTCAAGTTCATTAAAAGCAGTGGTGCCGCGCCTTGTTTCTTTGCCGGCTATGATAAATTCATACAATATATCTTTGTAAGTAAAACTACTCGACTGCGTATAGTTATGCCCCGTTATATACACTTCCCCCGTACCCGGCGGAAACACGCTGACCAAAGGGTCACTGCCGGATTTTGTCATCCTGCACATTGCCGCCGAAGCATCTGTTAAAGAAGAAAGACGCTGCAGGATTAAGTCATACATAATATGGCGGTTATCATAACGGGATATTTCTATCACGGTATCAATAAGATTGTTCAGCTGTGCTATTTTATCATTGAGGGCAAAGATCAGTTCTTTTTCCGTTTTCTGCTTCTGTACTGCGCGGTATGCACTGTCAAAAATCTGCAGGAGAATCTGCAAAGAAATGATATCCATTGCAGTAAAGCCGGATCCATCCATCCGCCTGCCCAGCAAAAATACCATAACAGAACCGTCAGCCAGCGGCTGTACAGCGGAAACCAGTATATCCCCTTCTTTATATATCTTTACTTCCCTGCTGCCATATACTGCAATATCCCTGACTGAAAACCCGGATTCCTTCCCATCCCCGCTTGCCGCCAGCCACTCCCCATTTTCCCCGGACTGATGATAAGCAGATATACCGGGGATAAGAAACGTCCCGCGCAGAATATGCACAAAGGATTTTACCATCTCCCGCAAATCGGACGCACCGGAAAGGATATCAAATCCCTCCTGAAATGAATCAACCTGCAGTGCCAGTCTTTCGGTGAGCCGTGTATGTTTCACCTCAGTATATACCGGTTATTTTCCGGAATCAGACTGACCCGCAGAACCGTACTCACCCAGCGCACTTTCAATGGAATCTGCTTTGTCCGCGTACTGAAACAGCCCCATTATCGTAAAGGTTTTTTCAATAACAGGGTCAAGATTGGTAAAAATCATCTTTCCGTTTCTCTGATTCAGTTTTTCTATAATTTCAATCAGATGTGAAATACCTATGGAGTTAACAACCTTGGAATTTTCCAGATTCAGTATTAACCGGGAAACCCCCTCATGCCCCATAAATTCATTAACAATCTTTTCACCTCCTGTATTGTTTATATATCCCTCTGTTTTTATTACCAGTGCTGAACCATTTAATTCCGACTGAAGCTTAAATTCACTGCTCATGTTCATGTTCCTCTATATTAAATTCTTGATGATAGTTATTTTTGTGCCCCCGGGCCCTGACTCAATGATTAAATCATCAGACATGGATCTCATCAGCTTCAGCCCCCACCCTCTTTTGCTTCCGCTTCCTTTCATTTTTTCCGACAACTCCGGCTCAACAACGGATTGCGGCTCAAAACCGCTCCCGAAATCAATGACCAGTATTACCAGTTTCTCTTTATCCATACTGAACTGAACATCAACAGATGCATTCCCGCTGCCGGAATGTTCCAGCGCATTGATAATCGCTTCAGTCACAATAATTTTCGCCTCGCCTAACTTTTCATTCGAAATACCAAGATATCTTCCCATCTGCTGCAAACTTTCAACTGCAACAAGTTCTATATCCGGTATATTCGGAATTTTAAGATCTAATTTTATGGGGGCTTCCATTATATTCCTTGAATTATATAATTGAAATGAAATACGGCATACACACAGGCGCCGTTATGCAATATAACGTATTTTAATAAAAGAATTAAGGTATTTTGCCCTTAGATGAGCATCGGAAGGTGCGGCACATCAGGTCAATATCCGGTGAGGAAATCTGCGGAAAAATGGGGGCGCCGGTGTGCCGGACATCAGCTTATCCGCTCAATATCTTTAACTGCGGAAAAGTGATGAGAAATCCAACACACCGGCACAATAAGCCGTTCAGGAAAACTATTTTATCAGAGTCAGCTTACGGACTGCACTCCCGATTAACTCTCCATCCCGATTTTTTACTGTAACCTGCGCATAATAAACTCCGGAGGGTAAACCGCTTAACCGTATTTCAACAGGATATTCTCCGGCTTCTTTCTCCTCTTCGTTCAACATGTACATCAGCTCTCCGGCGGCGTTATATATACCGATTATAAAACGGGACCTTTCCTGCAAACTGACCGTCAGTCTTGAAGTTGGATTAAACGGATTGGGATATGCCTCGGAAACAGAAAAAGT
>CAYYJL010000493.1:0-2837 GCA_964472245.1 uncultured Ignavibacteriaceae bacterium
GCATCCATCACCACAACCACAATCAACGCCGCATCCACATCTTGTTTATAATATTAACTTTTCCGCGTTATTTAATCCGTAGATTATCATTTAAATATCTGTTTTTCCGGGAACCGGGCAGATATTATCTATTGTTATGAATCTAAACGGTGGCAGGAACATCGTATAAACAGGTAAATTTGGCCCGGAAAAGGGTATTAATGTGTATAGAAAAGAGATGTTATGTTTTTTGATGTGAAGGAAAAGGTTAAAGTAAATGCTGATGATGTTAATATTGCGAAACAAGCCCGGGTGGCTGATGAGGTAATTGACCCTATTAAAAAAAGATGGAGCATCCGTGCATTTGCTGAGGATATGATACCGGATGAAACCATGCGGATATTATTTGAAGCAGCGGCGTGGGCACCCAGCAGCATGAATGAACAGCCATGGAAGTTTATGTATGCACACCGGGGAAGTAAGCAGTTTGAAGCTATGGCAGATACCTTATCAATCAAAAATAAAATATGGGCTGAAAATGCTGCTGTATTAATAGGAGTATTTGCCGGGAAAAATTTCCGTGCCAGCGGCAGGCCGAACCCATATGCACTGCATGATACCGGTGCTGCTACCTACGGATTGCTTCTGCAGGCACAGTCAATGGGTATATATGGACATATTATGGGCGGATTTGACAGGCAGGGGTTAAAGAACGCACTGCAAATTTCAGATGAGTTAGAGCCGGTTACCGTTGTTGCGCTTGGGTATCAGGGCTCTCCGGATCAGCTGGATGAGGAATTACGGATGAAGGAATATCAACCGAGGAAGCGGAATCCCGTAGAGGAATTTGTAATAAAATTAGGGTGATAAAATTTACGCGCGGGTGCCGGGTTTAAGGTCGTATATACTGCGGACTTCCATAAAAATTTTGAAGAGATCCAGATCAATATCTTTTAAGTTGCCTGTGCGGACATCAAAAACCCAGCCGTGAATCTGCGGCAAGCCGGTTTTATACCACTCCTTTTGGACATGATCTATCTTAATGATATTGATGCATTGTTCTATTACATTCAGTTCAACAAGCCGGTCATAACGTTGCGATGTATCTGAGATGCTGTCAAGTTCAGTTTTGTGGATACGGTAAACATCCCGCACCGATTGCAGCCAGCTGTTCAGCTGCCCCAAATCTCCGGGACTCATTGCTGCCTTAACACCTCCGCACTCATAATGACCGCAAACAACAATATGTTTAACTTTGAGTTGTTCAACGGCGTACTGAATTACTGCATTAAGATTGCTGTCTGTGCCTACGACAAGATTGGCAACATTACGGTGAACAAATACCTCGCCGGGTTGTGCGCCCATTAACTCTTCTGCGGTGACTCTGCTGTCGGAGCAGCCGATATATAACAGCTCCGGGTTTTGGCCCAGTGCCATTTTGCTGAAAAAGTCAGGATCAACAGATAATTTTTCTGCTACCCACTCTTTATTATTCCGGAATATTGCTTCAAAATTCATAAATAAGGGGACAAATTAGCCGTAAAAAACCTTAAAGCAAAGCAGAAAAATGGGTGGAAAATCAAATAACCGTCAAATAAAAAAAGGCGTTTTTAGCTCAAAAACGGGGTTTTAAATGAGCAGAGTCAAATAACCATCAAATAAGAATTTGGGGGGAATTCCGGGGAAAAAACTCCGGCGGAACTTTGATTCCGCCGGGATAAATGCAGATTAACGCATGTCTTATTTACTATTACGACATTTGTCGTTATTTGATGAGAAGCATCTTTTTGACTGCAGAGAAACTGCCGGCACGCAGTCGGTATATATATGTACCGGATGCTAGTGAAGACAATGAAACCGGAATGCTGTGGTATCCCGCGTCAAGTTTTTCATTTAGCAGGATGGCAATACGAGTGCCGAGTATATCAAATAATTCCAGCTGTGTTTCAGATGGAACAGGAAGAGCAAAAGAGATTACCGTTGAAG
Organism: uncultured Ignavibacteriaceae bacterium; assembly: GCA_964472245.1. Classification (GTDB taxonomy): domain Bacteria; phylum Bacteroidota; class Ignavibacteria; order Ignavibacteriales; family Ignavibacteriaceae; genus H2-BAC3. The sequence continues at coordinate 1,966 of CAYYJL010000493.1, forward strand.
GATTAAACGGGTTTGGATAGTTTTGTGAAAGGGAAAAATCAGTTGGTAGATTACCGGCTAATTGGAAAACAAATGAATAAGAGATACTACCATCCCGGTCTAACTGTTTCAGCCGGTAATAAATTTTTTGAGCTCCCGGTTCATCAAGGTATGTATAATGCTTGGGAGAATTACTTGTGCCATAACCCGGGATAAAGTCTAATAATTTCCAATCTAATTTATTTTGTGATGTTTCCAATTCAAATCCATAATTGTTAACTTCGGTGAGAGTAGACCAACGTAAGTGAATTTTTCCATTTATATAAGAAGCTGAAAATGAGATTAACTCAACGGGGAGTGGAGAATCATCGTCGCCAACGGTAACCGGAGAAAAGGAATTGTAGTAGTTACTTGATTCAACGTAAAATTTACCATCAGCACTCACCTCACTCGAGGTGGGCAGCTGCTCCCAAAATGAGCCGTTGTAATGGTAGATTTTTGGGGTTCCGGTAAATGCGGATTTTTGTGAAGCGGAATAATATAACCTGATTTTCACACTGCCGCCTGAAACATCCGAAATGTTCCAATATTTTCCAATTGTACGTGAACCCCCCGGAAGATTTTCCGGAGTTGAATTAATCTCTTGAAAGTTTAAGGTGGCAGTTCCGCTTTCCGTTGTAAATGCGATATTGGACTGAGAGATAATCAAGGGTGAAGTGGATATATTACTTACCGGAATCTGTGTATTATAAAAGTTTTGATAAGCCAGAAACGGGTATCCGCCATTCAGGTGGGAATTAATCTGCCAGGTGTTTGAAAAATTCCATCCCGAAAACGTTCCGATAGTCTTCATTTCGGCAGTGGTTTTCCCTGTACCCGAACCTGATGTAGAA
>CAYYJL010000494.1:0-2821 GCA_964472245.1 uncultured Ignavibacteriaceae bacterium
AAGGTTGTATCTGCAATAAAGAAGTACATCAGATACAATTTTATCAGTCTTTCTGTATTTACGGAGTGATATTGTTTTCGATTCCAAGTGAACCTGCCTTTCTGTACATCTGTATCGGGTAAATGATGATATAGTAAATTACAAAAACAAGTGAGCCGACTGAAAAGAACAATTTTGCTGCAGTATCCCATTCTGTATATCTAGTAAAAAATGATTCTATAAAAGCGGCGGTAACAATAAACGTCAGTACCCCAAGAAGAATTTTTACCCCCATGAGAGCATGCATTCGAAATGAGTACAACCGGCCGTATGATTTAGGGAATAAAAACCCTTTCCCTAAAAGGAATCCGGCCCCGCCTGCTATCACAATACAAGAGATTTCGAGGGTACCATGCACCCATACGGTCAGCATCGCATCACCCAGCACACCTTCGGTATAACACAGAGTTAAAAATGTACCAATCATTATACCATTGGTAAAGAGTATATATGCGGCACCAAGGGCAAATACCACTCCCGCAACAAACACAAAGATTGTTACCCGTACGTTGTTGTACGTTATACCAAGAAACATATCCACTTCATTGGATTTTTTATATACCGCCATGGGATCCCCATTTTTTATATTCTCAAGTGTCATATTCACGTAATTATCCCCAAGAAACATTCTGGCAAACTGATAATCTTTTAAGGTGGAAACTACGCCGATACTCACTGCGATGGTGAGGAGAACAAATGCGGTTAAAATTTCTTTTCTGGCTCTGTAAAAAATGAGAGGTAATTCCCTTAAAAAAAACCTTTTTACTTCGCCCCGCTGTTTCCATTGCTGTTTGTAAATCATCTGGTAAAGACTTGCAGCCAGCCGGTTCAGGTAAGCAGTTACTTCCGATTCCGGATAATACGTTTTAGCAAAGGCAAGATCATCGGTAATCTCAATGAAATAGTAAGAAAGTTCAGAAGGGTTCCATTGCTTTTCCTTCATCAGACTTTCCAGTCTTTTCCACTTTTCGCTGTTTTGTTTTACAAACCTGGGTTCACGCATTAAAAAAATGCCCGTATTTCACTTTTAGCTAAACTGATAACTTTTCCTCCACCGAGGGATCTCCCCTCATAATATGCTGTTGTTTGAAGATTTGCGGCAATTCTATAGTCAAAATTTAACCTAAAATAGTAATTCTTTCCAAGGGAATTTCCTCCTGTAAGCTCGAATGGGAGATAATTTCCAGTTTGGGCTGAAATAAGCTCAGTTCTCTCAAACTCAACACGCAATCGGCCTGCTCCAGAGAAAGAATAAACAAATCTCAGGTTTTCAGAGTTTATATCAATCAACGTAGGTATCTCCGGAAATTTGTCTGTGCTTCTGGCTACACGTATCTTAAACCCCGCTTCAAGATTACGTATAGGCCTGTATGTAAAATCGGTTTGAAAATTATCTGTGGCAATCAGCCGGTTTCTACTTGCTGCATAATTGGAACTCAGATTTTCCGTCTGTGTGTTTATTTCCGTTTGATTGGAAATTTCCCGGATAAGTCTGAAGATAATCTGCCCCCCAATCTCCTTGGAATATCCTGATTCGGTTCCCCCGCTGTACTGATTCAAACTCCGCCGCTGATTAAAACGCAGCCGGAAAGACAAATCAGGATTACTTTCAAAAATAAATATATCCTGCTGAAAAAAGTTTGACCCCCGAAGAGTTGTAGCAGGATTTTGGAAAACTGAAAAATCAAGAAGATATATTTTGGCATATTCAGTTAAGGTGGAATTTTCCTCCACCCGCCAAAGCGTTTCTGAAGAAATATTTGAAAGAATATCGGACCCTGCAGGTGAAACTAATCCCCAGTTATTTATCCTGACCCGGGGTATAAAGGAGAGTGTTATAACAGGAAACAGCTCATCCGAAGGTACGGTCAGAAGTATATACTCACCGTCAAATGTCGTAAGTTCAAACTCCCCTTCATCCTTAATTCCGTTATTATTCAAATCACCCCGGTAGCGGTAATTACCTGCACCTTTTTCAACCTGAACAAATACGCGCTCCGGTTTAGCAGTCCTTTTTGTGGAACCTTCATAAAACAAATCCCCTTCAATATTTTTATTGAACAGGGAAAAACGATTAGTGGATTTAACAAGCAGTACCGTAGAATTGGTATTTCCAACTGTTTCAAAAGCAGGTTCAAACTTCTTTTCACGATATACCGCGGAAAAATTTGAATTAAGCCCTTGTATCCCCGATATAGTTATCTCACCTCCATAACCAATAGATTTTGATTCCCTCTCAAGTTTACCCTCCAGGGGGAAATAATCGCTCCGGTTTACATAGCTCACCTGCACACCAATATTCTGATGCAGGGAGAAGCCAAAACCGGGAGTAATCTCCAGGAATTTGAAGGATGCTGCATTCAGCGAGTCGGAATCAAACTGAGTTTCCTTACGCTGTTCATAATTTACCGGAAGGGATAAAGTTACATCAGACCATGTAAAAGCCGAAATTACCCGTTGCTTCAACCAGCTGCTCCCCAGTATATCCGATTCGGAAACATTATAATCAGTAGCTGAGCTTAAACTTAAATTTCCGGATTTAACCATTGTATTCTGAGTAAACCGGTCAGTCAGGAACGCATCCTCCCTCTGAAGCCGGGAATACCCAAATCCGGCGGTAACATCAGAGCCGTGAGTATATACACTTTTTACTTCCCGCAGTGTTTCATCCAGAATGCCTACACCGCCAAGATTAAAATCCCTTTCAAATTCTATGCTGTTTATCCTGTCCGCGGAAACATATCTCCCCTCAACAAATCTTTCACGGTAAGAAAGAGATAAA
>CAYYJL010000495.1:0-2821 GCA_964472245.1 uncultured Ignavibacteriaceae bacterium
TTTTGCTTTTCGTCTCGGTTCTCTATGGTCAACCGGATTTTAATACGTATTTTCATGATAAAGCATTACGGGTTGATTATATCCGCAGCGGAAATAAAACGGTGGATCATATTTTCCTGAAGGAGCTGCGGGAAGAAGCATATTGGGGAGGTTCAACCAAAAACCTGATTGATACATTCAATTATGGTAAGTATAAGATTGAGCTGACGGATAAACAGAGTGGCAAGGTGTTATATACAAGACATTATTCTACTCTGTTTCGCGAATGGCAGACCACTGATGAGGCAACTAAAGTTGATAAAGCTTTTGAGGAGAGTATGCAGGTGCCGTTCCCAAAGAATCCGGCTCTAATAACTTTTTACGGGCGGGATAAGAAAAACCAGCTTGAGAAAGAATACACATTCGATGTTAATCCAGAAGATTACTTTATTCTGAAGGAGATGAGATATCCATTTGATACCTTAAGAGTTCATTATTCGGGTAATCCTCACAATAAAGTGGATATCGTTATTATTCCTGATGGGTATACGGGTGATGATATGGCTAAGTTTGAAGCAGATTGCGCAAAATTTGCCCAGTATCTTTTTAATTCATCCCCGTATAAAGAGAGAAAAAATGATTTTAATATTTGGGGAGTAAAAGCAATTTCAGCCGAGGCAGGCACCGATATACCAAAAGCAGGCGTTTATAAAAATACCATTGTGGAAAGCAAGTTTTATACTTTTGATACCGAACGCTATTTGATGACGGAATCGTATTTCCGGGTCCGTGATATAGCAGCCAATGTTCCGTATGACCAGATTTTCATCCTTGTCAATTCGCCAAAATATGGCGGGGGAGCAATCTATAACTATTATTCCGTGTGTATTAATAATAACAAATCGGAGGAGTATATATTTGTTCATGAGTTTGGGCATGGCTTTGCATTTCTTGGCGATGAATATTACACCAGCAGTACCAGTTACAATGACTTTTATCCTTTAGGCACGGAACCGCTGGAGGAAAATTTAACTACCCTGGTTGAATTTGATAAAAAGTGGAAGGGTATGATGGATAAGGACACGCCAATCCCGACTCCGGCAGAAGAAAAACATAAAACACCCTCGGGGCCTTTGAAGGGGGCGGATATGTTGCCAAAGGTGTTTACCGTCCGAAAATGGATTGTTCTATGTTTTCTATATCGGTAGATAATTTTTGCCCTGTTTGTTCTAAGGCAATAACTAATCTGATAAATTTTTACTCAGAGTAATATTTGGAATTTCATGACGTCCGGTTTCTTTTGGGACGGGAATTTTATCCTGATTTAGCGGATCTGCCCTGGTTTACTCCGTTAGAGGAGTGGGAATCGGGGGATATAAAATTCCTCGATATACGGCGTGGTATATCCCGGCATCCGGTCCGGTTTGTTAAGAGGAAAAAGTATTCCTATGCAATAAAGCAAACTTCTGAATCCGCCGCAGAAACTGAGATGCAAAACTATTTCAAATTACTGCAATTGGGGATTCACACACTCACGCCTGTGGGAACAGTAATTGTTTCAAAACCTCCAATTGAAGTACAAACAAAAGTAAGCACAGAATACGAAAAAGATGAGTTGAGTTTCATTGTAACTGTTTTGGAAGAGAATGCGCTCCCGGATTCATATCTTTTTAAGCTGAAGTTTACTGCTGATAACCGCAGGATGATACTTTCCGCAATAGCTGAATTGTTTGCACAGCTGCATGCAAGAAATATATTTTGGGGTGATGCTTCTTTAGCCAATATGCTTGTACGGTTTGTGAAAATTAAGGATGAAAAAGGGAGGACAAAGACAGTTTTGAAGGCGGTACTTGCAGATGCTGAGACGGTTAAAATTCTCCCCGAGATTTCCTATCAATTAGTTCAGCAGGATATTAATTATTTTCTGGAAACGATGGAATGGATGGCGGAGGATTTTCTGGCATCCGGTATTGTGAAAGAACCGCAATCCATGGAACTGGATAAAGAGTTTCTCTGGGATTACTACAATACTTTTTCATTGAAGCTTTACCGGCTGCGGAGATTTGAAAAGGATACCGGATTAGATATCCGCAAGCACTTTGGTACGATTCAGAATATGGTCACACTGGAATATCTGATAGATCAGATTGATGAACACAAATGGTACATGAGTGAAAAATCCGGAGATGAGGTGCCTCTTGAGGAAGCTGCAAAAAACTGGATGGAAACTATATATAAACCGATAATAGCTGAATTTGAAAAAATGCATATATTTGATTATTTCCCGTTTCAGACAGCAACCGGGTTATATCTGGAAATTATGACGCATAAATATCACATGGGGATGCAGCAGAAATCTGATATCAGCATTAATGAGGCGATTGCAGATTATTCTTCAAAATTCGCTGATTCTCCTGAAAAACCTCACTCCTCATTTTTTAAGAAAATTTCAGAAATTTTACACAGGATGCTTGTTCCCGTATGATGTATAAAAAGCTTCACAGAACCATTGAGACGATAACTTCACAGACATTTGCCGCAGAAGAGGATATGCTTGTTTCAGTCATCGACAGTTTTGTTCATGACAAAATACAGGAGATTACCGGCGGGAGACTGTGGAAATTATTTCCGGATCAGGGTCACTACAAAATAGTTTATCAAACCGGTAAAATGGGAAAAATCAAAAAAGATTTTACTCTTCCGGTAAATAACTACCCTATGCTTGAGATGTTCATTAAAGAAAGAACCGTAAGCGGGATGGAAACCAACCATGAATTAATGAAACGTGGTATCTTTAAGTTCGCCGCTTCAGGTATTGGTGACAAAAAGCGGATATCAGGGA
>CAYYJL010000496.1:0-759 GCA_964472245.1 uncultured Ignavibacteriaceae bacterium
TGGCTGCTGTATCCATACCTTTCAGCTAAAAAGGAGTTAAACTCATGAAAACCAAACAGATATTCTGGGGTGTGTTTTTTCTGGCAATAGGTATTTTATTAATGATTGATAACTTCAGCACAAATGGATTGGAGTTATCGGGTCTGCATCAGTTTTGGCCGGTCATCTTGGTCCTCATTGGTATTACCATCATGGTTAAAGATACAAAGATCAAAGCAGTTGTCTCCGGACTTAACGGACTGGTTTTGGCGCTTGTAATTTATTCACTATGCCTCGCACCGTTTTGGTTCTTTAAGGATAATAATACAATCAGATGGCACGATCACAGTGATACACAGCGCATAGAAAATCTTGATACCACAGTAAACAAGATGATTGTAAAAATAGGCGCGGGTGCCGGTTCCTTTGCAGTAAACGGCGGATGTGAAGACCTTTATCAGTTTGACGGAAAAGGGGATTTTACTTTCAATAAAAACCGCGAAGGTGATGAGTTTGGTGTGGACATCAAGATGGAAGATGTAAATATTAATCTTTCAGAGAAAGAAAAAATGCAGAATTATTTTAATCTCTTTCTCAATAATAAACCTTCGTATAAGTTCGATATTGCCATTGGTGCTGCATCAGCCAACCTGAATTTACGTGAGCTTAAAATCTCGGAATTCAAACTTTCCACCGGTGCATCAGCCATAGATCTTGCACTCGGATATCCATTTGCAGATCAATATACCGCAGATATTGAGATGGGTGTAGGTACAGTCC
>CAYYJL010000496.1:769-2809 GCA_964472245.1 uncultured Ignavibacteriaceae bacterium
CCGGGTTACCGTTCCCAAAGATTTGGGTGTTGAGGTACACTTTGACTTACCCCTGAGTGCAAAAAAATTGGACGGGTTTAACAAGTTGAATGATGAAAAGTATCAAACCGAAAATTATGGAAATGCCCCTAAAAAGATCATTATTAAAGTTGACGGTGGTCTGGCTTCGTTCAAAATAGACCGCATCTAAATAAATCTTCATAACAACCTCCTTGCATGCCGCTGCGGTACTTCACCCGGCGGCATGTGCATTTATATTATACTAATCAAAATCACACTGTTTTACCCGCGAATTGATTATTTTGAGTTAAATAATTTCGAGAAATAGTGAAAGCAGATGAGGGGGTAATTAAATTTAATTACCGCTTTAAATTTGAAAACGGCGAGGAAAAGCGATTCGTTCTCAACCTGAAAAAGGATGATCTGAGTATTGATCTTCAGTTCAAAAACGAGATTCCTGAATGGGCTGAGCTGAAAAACTTTAAGTGTGAACACTGTCCATTGGATGAGACTGTTGTTAAACACTGTCCTGTAGCCGTAAATCTGGCTGATATCATAGATGAGTTCCGGGACCTGCCATCTTATGAGAATGCAGAAGTTTTTGTGGAAACACCCACCCGGAATTATTATAAAAGAACCTCTCTCCAAAGCGGAGTCAGCAGTATGATGGGTATTCGTATGGTGAGCTCCGGCTGTCCCGTTATGGGCAAATTGAAACCGCTGTTGTATTTCCACCTCCCTTTTGGCACTCTGGAAGAGACTCAGGTTCGCGCACTTTCCTTGTACCTGCTTGCCCAGTACGTAAAACAGAAAAAAGGGGGAGTACCGGATTGGGATATGAATAACCTGGTTAATATCTATGAAGATATCCGGATATTGAATCACAACGTCTCAAAACGCATTGCCAATCTTGAAACGAAGGATACCAGCATAAATTCCCTCGTCATTCTTAACAACTTTGCTGATTATGTAACCTTTACCATTGACGAATTTATGATAGATGAATTAGTCAATTATGTAAAGGAATTTATGTAATTCGTATTTTGTTCCTTAATTACAGAAAATTAGGAACAGGCATGAATCAAAAATCCACTCGGCTCTTTTTTCTCCTTGGTGCTTTTTTTGTCGCCAATGCCTTACTGGCAGAATTCATCGGCGTCAAGATTTTCTCTTTGGAAAAATCCCTCGGAATAACCCCTTTTAATTTCTCTTTTTTTGGAACGGAAAACTTATCCTTCAATCTGACTGCCGGTGTGGTTCTTTGGCCGGTTGTATTTATTATGACGGACATTATTAATGAATATTTTGGAAAAAAAGGAGTAAGGTTTCTCTCCTTTACCGCAGCGGGATTGATTGCCTACGCCTATATCATGGTGCTCTTTGCAATAAACCTGATGCCTGCTGATTTTTGGGTGAGTGTTGGCGTCCAGCAGGGTGTGCCGGATATGGATAAGGCGTTTCATGTAATATTCGGGCAGGGCTTATGGATAATCATCGGGTCTTTAGTTGCTTTTCTTGTCGGACAGTTGGTGGATGTCTTTGTATTTCATGTGCTTAGGAAGCGTACGGGAGAAAGCAAAATCTGGCTCCGCGCCACCGGCAGCACGCTTGTTTCACAATTTATTGATTCGTTTGTAGTTCTCTTTATTGCATTTTACATTGGCGCAAACTGGGATTTCACACTGGTACTTGCAATCGGGCTGGTAAACTATATGTACAAATTTTTTATTGCAGTCGTTTTAACACCGTTGCTGTATATCGCCCACAACATTATTGACAAATATCTGGGTATAGAGGAAGCAAAACGATTGATGGATGAAGCCGCCCGGGGAGCAGAATGAAAAACCCGGAAGCAGATGGCATGGATAGATCGTTAGCAGCTTATAATTATATCTTAAAATTTTTATTGCTGTGAGCTTCGGTCAAGTCTTTAGGGATTGTATTGCACGGGGGATCGTTAATACTAATGATGACACCGCTGCCGTGTTTTATGATCTGGATGAAATTGCAAGAAGGGCGGTTGAGATACAATCAGCTTTT
>CAYYJL010000497.1:0-1382 GCA_964472245.1 uncultured Ignavibacteriaceae bacterium
GATTGGTGTAAAAACCGGAATAGATTTATTTGAAGAGTCCCCGGGATTAATACCTAATTCCAAATATTATGAAAAGATTTATGGCAAAAATTGGCCTCAGGGAATCTTGGTCAGCTTAGGAATCGGTCAGGGGGAAATAAGCTTGACTCCTTTGCAATTAGCATTTTATACAGCATTAGTAGCTAACTCCGGAAAATCCTTTGTTCCTCATTTTGTAAAAGGGACTTTAGATGAAGACAGGAAGCTGATTCCTGCTAAACCTTTAGAAGTGAATACAGGAATTAAACAATCTGTGTTTGATATTGCAAGAAAGGGTATGTTTCTTGTCGTAAACGGGCAGGGGACAGCAACTCATTTACGTCTTCCGGGTATTCATGTCGCCGGCAAAACAGGTACAGCGCAGAATCCCCATGGATTGGATCATGCCTGGTTCATCGGGTTCGCTCCATTTGAAGACCCTAAAATTGCAATTTGTGTATTAGTGGAAAACTCCGGTTTTGGAGGAACTCACGCGGCGCCGATTGCTAAGAAAATTATTGAAAGTTATCTGACCCCAAAATCTAAGTCATCCGGACCAAATGATAAATCCATTCTCGCGAAAAACTGATTTACAAGTCCGCTATACCCTTAGTGACCGGTTTGACCTGGCACTATTTGTAACAGTGCTGTTATTGTTGTTGATGGGATTTTTGGCCATCTACAGCAGTACACAAAATACTGTTATTGAAAAGGGAAACTTTGTTAAGCAGCTTCTTGCAGTTGGTTTATCCATCACCGTCTTGTTTGTTATTTATTTTCTTCCTGCCAATTTAATCAGTTCATCAAGTTTGCCGCTTTATATATTTTCTATCCTGCTGCTTATAGCAGTTCTTATATTTGGCAGAAAAGTAGGTGGTGCAAAGGCATGGCTGTATTTCGGGTCTTTTAGCTTCCAACCGGCTGAATTAGCCAAGCTAGCCACCGTACTGTATATATCTAAATATCTTTCTGTCAGTAACAGGCAGATAGACTCTGTAAAAGAAATTTTAATGACTCTCAGTCTCGGGTTTTTACCCGTTATTCTGATTATGTTAGAGCCGGATTTAGGGAGTTCACTTGTTTTCATAGTTATGATTATCTCCCTGATTTTCTGGAAGGGGATAAGTTTGTTCGGATTGTTTTTGGTTCTCAGTCCGGGGATAGTCATGGGTGCATCATTATTTGGTCTGGTTTATTTTATTATTGCCATAGTAGGCGTTATCGTTTGTTTATATTTTTTCAGAAGAGATCTCTTTCTTTCTGCGGCCGTTTTATCTGTTAATGTTGCGGCGGGATTCTTTGTGGAATTTACTTACTCATAGGTCCAGGATTTGGAACAAATTTAGTTAATGCTTGTGATTGTT
>CAYYJL010000497.1:1392-2807 GCA_964472245.1 uncultured Ignavibacteriaceae bacterium
TATGATATATTAAGTCCGCATCAGCAGAAAAGAATTGCATCATTTCTTGATCCTGCTTCAGACCCGCTTGGTTCAGGATATAATTCAATTCAGGCAAAAATTGCGATTGGCAGCGGCGGATTCTTTGGGAAAGGTTTTTTATCAGGCAATCAGACACAGCTGCAATTTATCCCTGAACAATGGACCGATTTTATATTCTGTGTAATTGGCGAGGAGTTTGGGTTTTTAGGGAGCATACTTATTCTCTCTCTCTATCTGATTCTTTTTTTAAGGATACTGCGAATAGCAAATCAAAGTAAATATCAGTTCCACAGCTTGGTTTGTATCGGAATCCTGTCTATATTTTTCTCTCACTTTGTGATAAATGTCGGTATGGCAATTGGAATTTTACCGGTCATCGGTATTCCGCTTCCGTTCATTTCGTATGGCGGTTCATCTTTGCTGATTAATATGACTATGTTAGCCATTGTGCTGAATATTTACCGTAACAGAAAGAGCTATTCCAGATGAGTGCATTGCAATTGCTTCATGATAAGAATGAATCCGGATTCCATGTATGCGTTGGATTAGATACAGATATCAAAAAAATTCCGAAACACCTTTTGAGCTTACCTAATCCAGTGCTGGAATTCAATAAAATTGTAATAGATGCAACGGTAGGTCATACAGCAGCATATAAAATTAACCTTGCTTTTTATGAAGCTGAGGGGATTCCAGGGCTGCAGACCATGATGGATACAATTGCATATATAAATAAACGATGTTTTATAATCGGGGACGCAAAAAGAGCAGATATCGGTAATTCTTCAGCCATGTACGCAAAATCCCTTTTTGATTATTATGGGTTTGACAGCATAACAGTTCCACCATACATGGGATTTGATTCGCTTAATCCGTTCTTTGAGTATCAGGATAAACTCATATACATCCTTGGCTTAACATCCAATCCCGGTTCAGCTGATGTACAGAAACAAGTATTGACCAATAGGCAATTCCTGTACACTGAAATACTTAAAAAGATGAAAGAGGTTTATCAAACATCAAATTGCGGTGTTGTGTTCGGAGCCACCAATAGTAAGGAACTTGAAAGTTCCCTGAATGCATTGGAGCCATTTGATATACTTTTACCCGGAATAGGCAGTCAGGGGGGTAAGTTGGAAGATGTAATACCTGTCCTTTATTCGGGCAATCATAAACGGTTTTTGATTAATGTCAGCAGGGCTTTACTTTACGGTGATGGGGGAGAGAACTTTGGCGAATTTATTAAGCAGGAAATCAAAAATCTTAATCAACAGGTTCTTCATCTTAGAGCATTAACAGCAGGCAGCAGTTGATGAAAAAACAAAATTCAAATCTATTTTCGACTCCGGGAGAGTTTCAACCTGTTTTCCCGATTGAGTTCAATCATGAAATTT
>CAYYJL010000498.1:0-2804 GCA_964472245.1 uncultured Ignavibacteriaceae bacterium
TTCCCGTTAGGTTCTACAACAACTGAAGTTAAACGGTTTGAGACTGAACAAGCCATTGCAAACGGCGCTACGGAAATTGATATGGTGATTAATGTAGGCAGATTAAAACAGGGGGAATACGGCTATGTTTTTAATGATATACAACAAGTTGTTTTGGCCTGTACTAACAAACGGATACTTACCAAAGTGATTTTGGAGACAAGTCTTTTATCCGACGAAGAGAAAGTGAAAGCATGCCTGATCTGTAAAGACGCCGGGGCAAATTTTGTGAAAACCTCTACCGGATTTTCCAAAGGCGGCGCAACGGTGGGTGATGTTGCATTGATGAGAATGGTTGTCGGTTCCACACTTGGAGTGAAGGCCTCAGGAGGCATCCGCACCCGTGAAGATGCTGATGCAATGATAGCAAGCGGAGCAGACAGAATTGGGGCGAGCGCAAGCGTAAAAATAGTTTCCGGCGAAGGGGAAGAGGGTAAAGGTTATTAAGCGATGATGCTGCCGATGGAAATCACCAACGATGGTGACGGGTTTAGTGCTGTTGTGCCTTCCATTACCGGATGCGAATCATGGGCACATACGGAGGACGAAGTGCTTGATAAAATAAAAGAACTTGCTGCGTATTATATGAAACTGCCGGCGGGGCATAAAATAAAAACAGACGTTGTTCACAGGTCTGCATCCCTTATAAAATACCGACTTATACTCTAACACCGGCCGAGGGTATTATTACACCTGAACGATTTGAAAAAATAAAAAAGGTTGCTATCTCACGCCAGCCGGGCTTGCATCTGGTTTTAGAAAATATCCATGACCCTCATAATGTAAGCGCTATCTTCCGCAGCTGCGATGCAGTTGGCCTGCCGCTGGTCTCACTGGTCTACAACTATGAGAAATTCCCCAAAATCGGAAAAAAGTCATCCGCATCGGCCTTTAAATGGGTAAAGCGGCAGAAGTTTACGAATATACCTGATTGCTATTCTGCTTTGAGGAATGACGGATTTAAGATATATGCATCCACGTTAAAAGATACCTCGGTAAATTTGTATGACCTGGATTTATCGGAAAAGGTGGCCTTAGTCATCGGGAATGAACACAGGGGCATTTCTGGCGAGGCAGAAAAAATGGCGGATTCAACAGTATATATCCCTATGTTTGGAATGATACAAAGCTTAAATGTATCAGTCTCGGCTGCGGTAATGCTCTACGAGGCAGCAAGGCAAAGAATGGTAAAAGGTATGTTTTTTAATGAAGATTTAAAAGGGGAAGAACTGGATAAGATGATGAAATTTTTAACCGGGAAAAACATTCTGTAGTATGGTATTTGAAAAGGCAAAAAAAATTGAAGGGGAACTGACACTCCCCGGAGATAAATCAATTTCCCACAGAGCAGTGCTGTTTGCAGCAATGGCGAAGGGTGTTTCCACGATATATAACCTTTCCAATGCAGTGGACGTGCAAAGTTCGATCGGTTGTGTAAGAGAGCTGGGAGTGCATGTTAGCAGTGAGGATGGAGTATATACAGTGGAAAGTCCGGGGTTGCATGATTTTACAAAGCCGGAGCATTTACTGGATGCAGGTAATTCCGGTACTACAGCCCGTCTCATAAGCGGAATGCTGATTAATGGAAAGTATCCGAGTGAATTGACCGGAGATGACTCATTGCGTTCCCGTCCCATGAAACGGATTATTGAACCGCTTGAAAAGTTTGGTGCAGTGATACACTATGCTGAAGGATATAAACTGCCGGTTACATTTTCTCCTGCAGGGAAACTAAATCCTATCGAATATCATCTTCCTATTGCAAGTGCGCAGATTAAAAGTGCGGTATTGATTGCCGGTCTCGCTCTTGACGGCGAAACTGTTGTTTACGAAAAATTTCCCTCTAGAGATCACACCGAACGAATGCTCGGATTACCCGTAACAAGAGATAATGGTGTAACAAAGATTGTCGCATCAAATAAATTTCTCCCTAAACCGGGGGAATATCACGTTCCGGGTGATATTTCCACTGCCGCCTTTTTTATTGTAGCAGCATTATGTTTGCCGGGGAGTTCACTAACCATCAAAAATGTGACATTAAATCCCACCAGGACAGGTTTTCTCACTGTTTTAAAGAGGATGGGTGCTGATGTTACCGTCTTTGATGAGCGGCTCTCTTCAAATGAACCGATTGGTGATATTCACGTAAAATACAGTCAGTTAAAAAATGTTTCGTATGGTATTGAGGAAATCCCGAACATCATAGATGAGATTCCGATTCTTGCTGTTGCGGGTGCTTTTGCTTCCGGACCCTTTGAAATCAGGGGGGCAGGGGAACTCCGCGTTAAGGAATCAGACCGAATCACATCCATTTTGAAGAACCTTAAAGCTGCGGGTCTGGAGCTTGAGGAATATCCCGATGGATTCGGTTTTGAGCCGGGTGTGTTGAAGAAGAATGCCGTTTTTGAAAGCTACGACGATCACCGGATTGCAATGGCTTTTGCAGTTCTTTCTTTATTATTGGAAGATGGGGGCAAAATTAATAACTTTGAATGCGTTAAAATATCCAATCCGGATTTTCTAAAACAAATAAATTCAATTGTCAGGTAGATTATGGCAGATGTCAGTTTAGTGAATGTTTCCAAGATGTATGAAGGCGGCAACACCGCAGTTAAGAATGTTAATATTGAGATAAAGGATAAAGAATTTGTCGTTTTGGTTGGGCCTTCCGGCTGCGGAAAATCCACCACTTTAAGAATGATTGCCGGACTCGAAGATATATCCAGCGGTGAGTTGATCATAGACGGTAAAGTAGTTAATGAGGT
>CAYYJL010000499.1:0-2800 GCA_964472245.1 uncultured Ignavibacteriaceae bacterium
GTGAATGCAATAAACCGGTCATCGGGGGACTGAACGGGGTCAAAGCCCAATACATCCAGCATGCGTCCTTCAGTTCCACCCTTTGCAGGGATGGAGTATATCTCCGCATCGCGCTCCACATGCACAAATTCTCTGACGGTATTAAACAGTATATCTCCGCCGCCGGTCCACTGGGAAACCATATCATTCGCAGAGTGCCAGGTCAGGCGCTTTGCCGCACCACCTTCGGTTGGAATCACAAACAGGTCATTATTGCCGTATCTGCTTCCGCTAAAGACTATGTTTTTGCCATCGGGACTGAACTTGGGGGTGATGTCGTTAGCTGCATGAACCGTCAGCCGCACAGCGGTCCCGCCCGAGGATGAAACTTTCCAGATATCACCCTGATAGGAGAAAGCGAGCACACTGCCATCCGGACTCAATGCGGGATATCGCAGCAGTTTGGTGGGTTCCTGTGCCATTATCGCGCAGGAAAGTAAAAAGAACAATAACAGGGATAACTCTTTGTGCCGGGTCATGAGATGTACCTTTAATTATTTTTAATGCGGAAATTTTTTCAACTGATCCCTAATTTTAAGGATTTTTATGCAATAACCGCAGGGCAACTTTGCAGACTTTTCCCGTTTATATTATTATATGACCGTAAATGGAAATTCTGAGCCGGGTAGGCCATTAACCACTGAGTTCACAAAGCCTACACGGAGGACACAGAGGAAATTTATCCGTGCTCTTTGTGTTTACTCCGTGCTCTTTGTGGTTACTGTTCCGATACTCTGCCCAGCCCCAGATCCTACAGGGTACCGTTTATTACTCTTTTAATTCCGTTTTTTAGAAGTACTGTGTTGAAGTTTATGAGCAGCCCTAATTTATATCCTCCAAGTTTCAGATAGGTCAGGATTTGTGCTAAATGCACATCATTTATTGCATCTACACTCTTTAACTCCAAAACCAATTTATTTTCAACCAATAAATCGAGTCTGTATCCGCAGTCCAGCTTTATCTCCTCATAGATAATGGGCAGGGCTTTTTCCTTTTCCACCGCTAACCCTTCCTTTTGCAGCTTATAAAAGAGGCATTCCTTATACGCATTCTCCAATAGTCCGGGTCCCAACCGGGTATGTACGTCAATGGCAATGCCAATCACCCTTCCTGCTATTTCATTTTCTGTCATAATAGATTATATCTTAAATTTTTTGCTATTTAAATATAATTCTGAGTCAATAATTATCAGAATTGGTTTTTCCCCCTCCTCTCATCCTCAATTTTATTATGTTAGTAGTACAGATTATTTTAGACTTTGCAGCGTAATGAAATCTCTTATTATAGTACTTATATCCACACTCGTCCTCCATGCACAGGATACCCTCCTTTATACCATGAAGTCTATTGACCGCCACCAAGGGACCGGATGCTCTTCTGTCAATCCGGATTTAGACGAGAGCTGCAGCCGCGTCACTTTCGGCTGGCCTGTTATTACCGGCAGCAGTAAAAACAAAATACATCCTTTGGCTATAAAAAAAATAAATACCGATTTGGAAATTGCAGCACACGCCGGAATAGACGGTCTTTACCCCACGCCTGAAAAGGCGGTTGATTCTTATCTGTCCGATCTGGAATCAATAAGAAGTGAGTTTGATCAGGGATTTAATTTTTCCCACGAAAGGCAATACTCGGTACTCTATAACGACGAAACATTTTTCTCGATTGCAAGATATGAAGGCGGATATACAGGCGGCGCACACCCTAACTATATATACATGTGCGAAAACTATTTTCTACCTACTGCCTCTGAGATTGATTTTAACGATATTTTTGATAAAGACAAGATGAAGAGCGTAATAAAGGAAGCAGAAGCCATTTTTAGAAAGTTATTTGATGTTCCCTCCAAAGGAAAGATCAACGATCACGGATTCTGGTTTGATAATGATACGTTTCACTTTAACGGAAATTTTTATGTAAACAGAACAGGTATTACCGTGGTATATAATCCTTACGAGGTAGCCGCATACGCTGTTGGTATTATAGAGCTTCATCTGCCGCATAAAAAGTTTTCCAAATACTACTCCCCCTGGGGACCATTACAGAAATTTGCTTCAGATAAATAAGTATTTTGTCAGAGGGCACAACTGATGAAAAGAATATTATCATGCAGGAATACACACTTAAATCGCTGCTGCACAATACAGTCAGCAGCAAACCCGGCAACGCCGCTTTCGGATACGCCGGAGAAAAACCACTTACGTATGCTGAGTTCGGCAGCAAAGTAGCCGGACTCTCCCGCTTTCTTGAAGAGCGGGGAATACAAAAAGGCGACAAGGTTGCAATCTTGTCGGAAAATATGCCCAACTGGGGCATTACCTTTTTTGCCGTAACAACACTCGGTGCAGTTGCTGTTCCCGTTATGATGGAATTCAGCTCCACTGAAATTGCATATATACTCCGCCATTCTCAGGTCGAAATTTTATTTGTCTCACGGAAACTCTTTCCTAAAATTGAAACTGATGATATTTCGCTGCCGGAAACTGTTGTTTTCATAGACGATTTCAGTGTATATAATGGCGGCGGAAGTAAATCAACTTTAGAATCAATTGCGGCGGAAGGTAAAAAACAGTATTCGCGCCTTAAAAAAGCAGTTGAAAAAAAACTTGGCAGCGGAACAGATGAAATTTCTCCGGATGACCCTGCCTCGCTTATCTATACAAGCGGTACAACAGGCCACTCAAAGGGAGTTGTTCTCACTCACAGAAACTTTACCGCTAATGCAGAGTCGGTTGTGCAGATGTCCGGCCTCAATGAAAAA
>CAYYJL010000500.1:0-2798 GCA_964472245.1 uncultured Ignavibacteriaceae bacterium
TATGAGCCCGCTTTTATGCATTTTAATTATGGACAAAGAACCGAAAAGCGGGAGAAGCTCGCTTTTGAACAGATCGCTGATTTTTATTCTGTAAAAAACAGATTGTCAATCGATTTTACCCATTTCCGGCTCATTGGCGGTTCTGCATTGACCGATAGTTCGATAGCCATTCACAATGCAGATTTGCAGAATAAGTCGGTACCTGCTACATATGTCCCCTTCCGTAACGCAAATATTCTGAGTGCGTGTGTCAGCTGGGCGGAAGTTTTAGGGGCAGAAGCAGTTTTTATTGGTGCCGTTTACGAAGATGCCTCCGGATATCCGGATTGCAGGCCGGAGTTTTACTCTGCTTTCGAAAAAATGGTTGACACGGGTACAAAACCTGAAACCAAGATTAAAATAATTACTCCAATTATAAACTTTACGAAGGCAGAAATTGTTTTAAAAGGAATTGAGCTGAAAGCCCCGCTGGAGTTAACCTGGTCCTGCTACCAAAACGAGGATGAGGCCTGCGGAGAGTGTGACAGTTGTGCCTTCCGTTTGCGCGGTTTCCGGCAGGCCGGTTTGGAAGATCCCATTCCTTACAAAAAACGGCCGGTATATATTTAATAATCATATTTGAAAGTAACATGAGCGATAAAATAAAAATTCTTGAAACATTTGAAAACAAATTCCCGGAAAGAGATTACAGAGTTGTCCATACTGCACCGGAATTTACCTCCCTGTGTCCCAAAACCGGCCAGCCGGATTTTGCCACGATGACAGTGGATTATATCCCCGATGCACTTTGTATTGAACTGAAGTCACTGAAGTTTTATTTTAATTCTTACAGAAATGACGGTATCTTTTTTGAAAGCGTCACCAATATGATTCTCGAAGACCTTGTTGCCGCCTGCTCCCCGAGATATATGAAACTGACCGCAGATTTTAATGTCCGCGGCGGTATTACCTCCGTTGTAGAGGCAGAGTATATAAAGCCGGGATACACACGAAAGTGATGTTGGAATGAAAAAGACGGCAGCACCTGCATTTATAAAAGACCACGGAATCTTTTCCGCAGAACAAATTGTAAAGGATGGATTTCGTTTTTCGGTTGAATATACGCTTGCAGTTGAGGCCTTTATTCTTACGGCAGCCGGAAACAAATTTCCCGATATGGCAATTGCTTCATTGGGCAGTTTTTCGCGGAGAGAACTTTCCCCAAAAAGTGATATTGATATCATGTTTATTGCTGCAGACCCGGCAAAATACGAGGATCAAATCCGGGAATTGATTACGTACCTGTGGGATAATGGATTGGAAGTTTCACATACAGTCCGGTCTCCGGAGGATATATCCAAATTTCTGCATGAAGATTTACCCTCATTTACACAATTTTTTGAAGTCCGTTTTATCACGGGGGCTTATGCCGTATATAATAACTGGATGGAACTGCTTTTCCAAAGTCTTACCCCCGAGGTTAGTCTTTCCTTATGCGACTCCTTAATTGAAGAATCAGAATTCCGGCATCGCAAATTTGGTAACTCTCCCAAAGTCATTGAACCAAATATTAAATCAACCGCCGGCGGGCTGAGGGATTTGCAGCTGATTGAGTGGTTATACGCAGCACAGTTTAAGAAACTCCCGGACAAACAAATTGAGCGTCCGGAGATGGAAAATTTTGTAGAAGTCCTTCTGCGGGATAAACTCACAACTCCCAAGGAATGCGGCAGACTCCGGAAGGCATACCGCTTTATTCTTACCATCCGTCATTTGCTTCACCTTTTGCACGGCTCCAAACATGACCGTATGGAATTTGAAGATCAGATTAA
Organism: uncultured Ignavibacteriaceae bacterium; assembly: GCA_964472245.1. Lineage (GTDB taxonomy): Bacteria > Bacteroidota > Ignavibacteria > Ignavibacteriales > Ignavibacteriaceae > H2-BAC3. Next base: position 1,812 of record CAYYJL010000500.1, read on the forward strand.
ACTTGCCAAAATGTTTGGTTATAAAAAAGACGGCTATCGTATTTTAATGAAGCAGTACTTTGAAGCAAGCAATACAATCTTCCGTTTTTCCAAATCGTATATAAAACGCTACAAGAGAAGAATCCGCCCGAACACGAACGAAGTCGGGTATCTCCTGGATTCAGATTTTTTTATCTCCGGCAATATGATCAGATATGAAGGCGCAGGTATGCTTTCCATGTCTGATATATTACGGGGCTTTTACTACCGTGCAAAATACAACGCATTTTTCAGCGAGGAGCTGCGCGGCACCATTGTTGAGAGTCTCGATGAAATTGCCATGAATCAGGATGTTGAGTCCTCAACCTTTTTCAGGGAAATACTCCGTCTGAACGGTCAGGTTGGTAAATCACTCGGTGTTATGAATGAACTCGGCGTGCTGGGTGCTTTCATGCCGGAATGGGCTGAGTTTAACGGTTTTATTCAGCATGGCGTCTATCATGTATATACTGCTGATGAACACACGATTAAAACCATTGAGAATGTAGAAAAACTAAAGTACGATACTGCCTCGCTGGGAAGAATATATAATAAGCTCGTTAAAAGAGATGTCCTGTATCTGGCATTGCTTTTTCATGATATTGCTAAACCGATTGACGTTTCCGGCCACGAAATTCTGGGTGCAGCCATTGCAGAAAATGTCATGCTGCGTCTGGGATACTCTGATGATGAAACTGAGCTGGTTAAGTTTCTGGTGGAAAACCATTTATATATGGAACAGGTTGCTTTCCGCAGAAATCTGAATGATCCGGAAACACTTAACTTGTTTATCCAACGGGTGAACACCCCCGAAAAGCTCGATATGCTTTATCTCCTTACCTATGCTGATTTATCTGCCGTCAATCCGGCGCTGTGGACAAGCTGGAAAAATGACATGCTTTTTGAGCTTTACTTTAAGGCAAAAGCAATGATTGATGAAAAGCTCAGCGGCGAAGAAGTATTGCTGAC
>CAYYJL010000501.1:0-2783 GCA_964472245.1 uncultured Ignavibacteriaceae bacterium
GGAAATACCTGGATGGCGGTTAAACATGATCTCCCGGCTTCCGGTACCTTTCAGCTTAATACACAAAATTATAATGATGGGAATAATTATCTTCTAAGACTGATAGGTTACAGTAAAGAAAACCCTTCAAATTATTTCTACCGTAATATCAATAGGAAATTTACCATTAATAATATCGGTGTTAACGGTAAGCCGGAAGTTGCGAGTATTGCAGGGCTGGCAAATTTGCAGATAACCAGATTACCGTTTGATTTTGATGTGGTGGTTGAAGACGCAGATGGTGATAACTTAACAGGATCACTATATATACAGGTACATGCTGACTCGGCAGAAATCCCGTTGTTTTTGAATCAGCCGCTGGTTAATGGAACCAATACTATCAGGTGGCCGGATGGCAGCTACCCCAACAGAAATACATATAAGCTGCGGTTTGTGGTTTCTGATGGGATAACTGATTCAACTGTAATTGCAGATTCCATTTCTTTGGAAAGAGAAGCCGGGATATTTCTGAACAACCATGTGCAGCATAGCAGCGGGATTTCGGATGGAACGGTTACTCCGTTTGTTTCTGACCACCGAAATCTTTCAATAAACAGCGCATACGAGATAACGTTTAAAAACAAAGAGCATGTTGATTCAGTTGGGTATGTTACAGTAAAGAAAAACCCCGGGAACAATCTTGTTTTGTTTGAAGAGCCACTATCCCAAAATGGAGGCACATCTGTTTTTGATGGGTTATATCTTAAGGTGAAGGATTATACCACGCATGTAAATACAGCTAAAAGCGGATTTGTACAAAATAATCTCAATGCATATGTAAATTATCAATACCCTTCGCCGGTTGGTGCTCCAAACATGTACAGAAGATTGAGAGAAGACTGGATGATTGTTTTTAATTCACTTGATACAAATGTTTCAGGACAATATATATTTCCCGGAGATACTGTACAGAATCAGTTTTTGCAAGCGGTTGTTACGCCCTTTAGAGTCAAGAGTTTAACAAATAATGCAAAGGGAAACATACTGGTGCATGAAAACATCACTGCCTTCCGGAATGGACGATGGGATGTCCATGAATCAATTATTTTCCGGCCCGGGGATATTATAGCCAATCCTCTGCAGCTGAGCTGGGGTATAAGGTTATCCCTCCCGGATTCAGTCCGGCCGGGTGCGGGTGATACGCTCTATTTATATACGGTAAAATCGCTGACTCCGGCGGATACATTCTTATTTGTTGCGGATTCATCTTATATATTGACTGAGGCCGTGGAAGGGAATTTTAATCCGAAAGAATATACATTGGAACAAAATTATCCTAATCCATTTAATCCGGTAAGTAATATTACTTTTGAATTACCCACACCTTCAGCCGTCTCACTTATAATATATGATATATTAGGCAGGGAAATGGCAGAGTTAGTAGATGAGTTTCGGCCTGCTGGTAGATATACCGTAGCTGTTGATGCGGGCAGTTTTGCAAGTGGCATTTATTTTTATGAGTTGAAATCAGGGAATATCCGTATTACAAAGAAAATGGTTGTTATAAAATAACAATCATGAAGGAGGTTATTTTTTAAAATTTGAGGCAAAGTGAGTTATGACAAAATATCAAATGCAAGTCGTGCGGAACAGGTGTGTCTTTAATCTTAAATCAAAGAGCGTAGATTGAAAAGAATTTTGATAGTTGCTTTCTTTTGTCTGTTATTAGTTGACCTGTCCTTTGCTCAGGTAGTTAAATCTTGTAAGGTTATTTGTATCTCGAATTTATAGAGTCAATATTGCAATAAAATGAAACTTATGACTTTCTCTTGTTAGAACTACCGATTGGGTTTAAATTACAATTGCGCCCATACGAAGATTGGATTGCTTTTATGATTGATTGCAGAGAGATAAGCTAGGGTAATTCCTTGCTAAGCAAATGTTACCTTATCCTAAATTCACAATGTGAGTCAATAGATGAACTAACATTGCCGGTAAAACAGGAGTAGTATCATTAAACGAATAAATAACATTCACAGATGCCGGCGTGTATCAAGATGGAGATTAAAAACGCATTGGTTGATGTGATAGAGAAGGAGAAATAAATTGTCGATTTTTCTATAGACATGTAGCCGCTCCGCGGTCATGCAAGGATGGAGAAATTGTGCCTGATGCCGGAGGCATCATATATCTATAGCAAATAGGCATAAAATGTATATACGAACATGGGATGGGCGAATGCTATGGGATTAAGCATTTCGAATCTCCCGTAGGGAGAAAATGTTTCTAGAAAGACGGATTGGTTAAGTCACCATTGTCCCGTCAGGGACAAAACATTGCCGCTAATGATACTGTGTATATATTAATCAGGTTGCGTCCCTGACGGGACGCCGGGGTTTGGGGGAGGAATGTATTTTCTAGAAATATTTGATCCCTGCCGGGATCAAGTGGTATGTATCGGAGGCATCAAGTGATTATAGCAAATGAGTAATGGGGTATATACGCCTTGGGAATGGCGAATGTTCTGGGATTAAGCATTTCGAATCTCCCGTAGGGAGAAAATGTTTCTAGAAAGACGGATTGGTTAAGTCACCATTGTCCCGTCAGGGACAAAACATTGCCGCTAATGATACTGTGTATATATTAATCAGGTTGCGTCCCTGACGGGACGCCGGGGTTTGGGGGAGGAATGTATTTTCTAGAAATATTTGATCCCTGCCGGGATCAAGTGGTATGGACCTGGGGCATCAAGTGTTTGTAGTAGTGGTAATCGAAAGTTAAGTTTGACCATGGAATAGTCGCAA
>CAYYJL010000502.1:0-2779 GCA_964472245.1 uncultured Ignavibacteriaceae bacterium
CATTATTTACTTCCGTAGCTGTTGTCCAGGTCAGTACCACTTTGCCCTCTTGTACCAAAGCCCTGAATGATGCCAGTTCAACCGGCAGAGGTGCCGGGGCATTATTTATAAATGTATATATGGCTGATTCTGAATGAGAAAGCATAACATAATCCAGTCTCCCGTCATTATTAAAATCGGCAATAACAGGTAAAAAAGTACCGAAGGAAAAGTTTTCGGTAGCCGATGTAAAACTGCCGGAGCCGTTATTGCTTAATATTGTAGCGCTGTTGCCGGAGATATTTGCAGTAATAATATCAGCAATACCGTTTCCCTTTATGTCAGCTATGCTTAATCCATGTGTACCAGTTCCGGCCCCTGCTTTCGAGAGGGAAAAAACTGCTGAACCGTTATTTATCAATACGGCAACATTATTTTCTCCAATAGCAGCAGCCGCAATATCAAGATAGCCGTCTCCGTTCAAATCCCCGGAATTCAATATATATGGATTGGCTATATTGCTATAATAACCGGAAGTTGTAAAAAATCCGGATCCGTTATTCAAATGTATCATCACAGCATGGTCAAAGTAATGTGAAGTTGCTGCATCAATATCCCCATCCCCGTCAAAATCCCCGATACACAACGCACCGGCTACATTTATCCCTGTTAACGTTGAATAAACTGAAAATACACCAGACCCATTATTGGCTAATATATACATTGCTGAACCGCCCCAGTGTGAAACACCCAAATCCGGAATACCGTCTCCTGTAAATTCTGCAACAACAATGTTATGCGGCTCAGTGGTAGTTGTTACAGACTGACCTGCAGTAAAACTTCCTGTACCGTTGTTCGTCAAAATTCTGACCTTCGCCTCTCCTATCAATACTACGGCAAGGTCCATATCACCGTCGTTATCAAAATCCGCTCCTGTAATAAATGCAGGTTGATTCCCCGGATAGATATTTTGCGTTAAGGTAAATATCCCGCTCCCGTTATTAAACAAAATACTAACTGATCCCGCATCCCTGTTACCGGTAGCAATATCCAAATCACCGTCGTTATCAAAATCCGCCGTAAACAGACCCTGTGGATTGCTTTCCGTGTATGCAAGCCCCGTTTGCGTAAAAGTACCTGCTGCATCATCGGATTTAATAATAAAAGCTTTATGAATGGATAATGGAAGTGCATTTCCCGCAGAAGTTTTGATTCCGGTGGTTAATGTATAAGAAACAGATTCGCCTTTTCTGAATGGTATTGCAGGTGTAAAAACAGCCGTGGAGTCTCCGTCACTCAGGGAATAAGTACCACTATGATATCCGGTTTGTGAGCCAAACACCTTCATGGTTCTGTTGTTAATGGAATCGGCAAGCAGCGTATTATTAAATCGGACTGAAATAGTTGTATTCACTGTTGCAAGCCGGCTATTGTTCTGAGGGAAAACAGATAGAACGTCAAGAGGTGCACTCAGCACCGGAGAGTTAGCCGGATTTTGTATTCCCGCAACCGTAAAATATTCTTCCGACCCGGCAGAACCTGAGTAATCAATCACCGAGGTTCTATAAATGTTTCCAACACTGAGCCCGGTTACCGTCACATTGCTCCCGGTGTCATTATATACGCAATACCAGCCGCTTTCCCCAACCTGCGAACCTGTTCCAAATACTGCATTTGCTGTATACGTTGTATTATTCAAAAGTACTGGTGATCCCGATGTTCCGGCATAAACAAATACGGCTCTTTTTACCCCGTTCCCTTTTATCCAACTAACTGTAAGCTGTGTTGCATTAACAGCAGAGAATGAAACATTGGAAGAAGCAACGGAACTAGTGGACACATTTAAGGGATTGCCGGCACCAGATTTTGTAAAGTAGTTTTCATTCCCTGCTGCTCCTGCATATTCTATAACTGCAATTCTATATTTTTTTTCTTGATTAAGTCCTGTTATAACAACCGAATTCCCCCCGCCATTATATACACAATACCATCCGGAACTGCCTATTTGGGTACCGGAACCAAATATTGCGTTTGCTGTATAGGTTGTAAGATTTACCGGAAGCGGGGTTCCAGTGGTATCTTCCTTAACAAAAACAACTCTGTTCCCGCCGTTGCCATTGGTCCAGGATATTGAACTTTGAGCAGCCCCTGTTGCAACATTAACAAGAGCAGACGCCTGAGTTACTGTATGGACATACGTCTGTATCAAATTTTGTGAGGAGTTTGCACATGCTATATCCAGCATTCCGTCGCCATCAAAATCTGCCATCACCATGGAACTATGCGGACTTCCTCCGCCTATCAGATATGCTGCCCAGCTTTGACCGGCTGATATATTATCCCACACCACAATTTTCCCCTGGTTATGAGAATTTGAAACAGGTATATCAAGATCACCATCTCCATCAAGATCTCCCGAGGAAATGGCCGAAGATTGAATCAGATTAGCATTATTTAAATATGTGGGAGAAGCAAAAGTCCAATTGCCATTTCCGTAGTAGAGATTGGTGTAAGGAACATTATAGTTTGATGTAACGATATCCAATAATCTGTTATTGTTGAAGTCGTTAATGGTAATACCGGAGATATCTCCGTAATTTGCCTGAGAACTTGTAGATGAAAAGTGCCCACTGCCGTTGTTGGAGAAAAAAGTCCATCCACCGGTAAAACCCACAAGAAAATCAATATCCCCTCCATTATCAAAATCCCCTGCTATTATCTTCTGTGGATAATAAAAACTGCCCCAGGTTGTTTGGGTTAATGTAAAAACACCTGCGCCGCTATTTTTTGCAATATATAT
>CAYYJL010000503.1:0-2774 GCA_964472245.1 uncultured Ignavibacteriaceae bacterium
TGCATTTTTGCATTCCAAAATAAACATAGAGACACTGCCTCAATTGGCTGATACATTTTTTACCTTAACGATGAAATAAAATGCAGGTGTGGACATATGATTATGAGTATGAGCCGCAATATTAGTTGAGAATTAAAAATTGAGAATTGAGAGGTTTTGAGGCGCGGAAGCTGCGCGGTTTTAGAGAATTGTAAATTTTCATGGTTTTATAGAATAATAAACGGAGAAATACTGAAACCTGAATTTTCTCCGCCGCGTCGGAGGGGTGAGTTTTTTAAGCGGTGCTGCAGGTATGTATATATAGAGGACATATTCAAATGTAGTAAATTCATCGTTTGTAATACTCGCCTAACATCCCCATAACATCCTTTTTTTATTTATCTTTTTAATATCCGGTGATACATCCCCTGATTGCATACCTATACATCCCATCTTCTTCAACATACTTCAATAAAAAAGAATATACAACGCTAAAATTACACAGTCAAATGGATAATCCATTGTACTTTCATTTTTGAGGGGGATAGTTTTGCGGTGTCATTTAACAAAGGATACTGCATGAAAGGTTGGTTTGAAATATTTAAGGCGGGGAAACACACTGATTCCGCCGGGAGGACACGGGAATGGACGGAGGAGGATGTAAAGCGGATAGCCGAGAGCTATAATGCTCAGGAGCATGAGGCACCGATTATATTTAACTATTAAAGTCTTAACTCACAGTGCTATTCTAACTTTTGAGGTGTAAACAGATCCCCCCCCTCACAAAAAAAGCCCCGGCGGCGTGGGTTGGCGCCGCGGGGCGGTAACTACTGGTGGACCGTTAAATCCGGTGTGAGGGTGTTAAAGTCCGTTGAGGTGTTTGGCTACGTTCAGATAAAACATATCGTCTCCTTCACCGGCAAATTCATACCAGTTTCCGGTCAGCTCATCCACCAGCATTCCAATGCCGCCGGTGGTGAACAGGTTAGTCCAAAACCATAACATCCGGAACCGTGTTTCAATTTTCACTTCTTTGGTTTTTCCCGTGGATATACTGCGCAGGGTAAGGGTGCGCTCTTTTCCGGGATTTTGCAGCTTGATGCCCCAGCTGTAATAGGTTGTTTTTGTACTGTTCATTTCATCTTTGAATGCATCGCCAAAGGAGTATTCCCCTTTGTTTTCAAGCCGCTCAAGCAAACGCAGTTCACCGTCTTCTTCCACTACCAAATCATCAGGAGCACCAACCATATATAAATCTCCCGTGCCGCCTTTCATAATAGTAGCACACGAGGGAACGGAAACAGCAAGCAGCAGAAGGGGAAAAAGAAAAAGCAAATATTTTTTCATACCACACCGTATTAATGATAAATGATTAATTGTTAATTATTAATGATGTTAATATGAGGATGCGGGCGGCTGCGGGACAATACGCCGAAGGTAGTAATCTTACATCCGGGGTTTATTTGCGGAGGTAACGGAGTGTGGCTTCGGTGCGGGAGCGGACCTGCAGCTTATCGTATATATTGCGCAGATGGGTGCGGACTGTTTCCTTGCTGATAAAGAGTTTATCGGCAATTTCCTGATAGCGGTATCCTTTGGCTATCATTTCCAACAGTTCATTTTCCCGTTTGGTGAGCTCGTCTAACGGGGAGCCGGGCGGCGGCGTGGACTGGAATGAACGGACCACCATGCGCGCTATTTCACCGCTCATGGGGGAGCCCCCCTTATATACATCCTGAATTGCCTCAAGCATTTTTGCCGGAGGCGTTCTTTTGAGCAGATAGCCGGTTGCCCCTGCACGCAGGGATTCAAATATCTTTTCGCTTTCTTCATACACGGTTTGAATGATAATCTGCACGGATGGCATGGATATTTTCAGCCGCGCAGTGCATTCGATGCCGTTTATGCCGGGCAGGTTAATATCCATAAGGATAACATCCGGTTTAAGCTCCGGAATTTTTGCAAGCGCTGATTCCGCATCAGAGAAAGCACCGGCAAGGGTAAAGCCGGGTGTGCCGCTGATAAGAACGGAAAGACTTTCCTGCAGGCCGCGGTTATCTTCTATTATAGCTACTGAAATATTATTCATATAATACTGCAAAGATATACTTTTATACAGGCAAGTTCTATACTACTAAATGGTTAGATTCATAAGAGGGAGCGTAAGAATAACGGATGTTCCGCTGCCGGGCACTGATTGCAGGGTGAGTTGCGCACCGGCTGCTGATGCACGGTCCTTCATGTTGGTGAGTCCGTTGCCCTGTGAAGATATCTCCGGGTTATAGCCCCTGCCGTCGTCTGATAGGGTAATTGTGCAGGTATCGGGGTGCAGTTCAAGACGCAGTTCCACGGTGCCGGCTCCGGAGTGTTTTATGCTGTTGTTCAGTGCCTCCTTAAAAATCAGGAATATATGGATGCGTGCCTCTGAGGGGATAGCAAGCGGCGGAAGCTCTGACGGAATAGAGATGCGGCATCTGATATTGGCATTTTCCAGGCAGGACTGCGAGTACTCTGATATATACCCGATCAGATTGGTGAGATTATCCTTATCGGGATTAATTGACCAGACTATCTGATCCAGCTTCTGAATGGTTTCATCGGTTATCTGCAGGATGGATGAGAGCCGGGCGGATTCCGGCGCAGAACCTGCCATGGTGCTTTTCATGATGCGTCCTGTAAAGAGGATGCGGCTCAGGTTTGCGCCCACATCATCGTGCATATCCTTGGCAATGCGGCTGCGTTCATTTAGGATTTTCTTTTCCTGTTCTAAGCGGATAAGTTCTTTTTTCACTTTT
>CAYYJL010000504.1:0-1122 GCA_964472245.1 uncultured Ignavibacteriaceae bacterium
GCATTATCATATATCCAATCGGAAAAATAGTGGAGGCGGGAAGGATAAAGATTCATCACTCCGGAACGGTAACGTATATACTGCAGTTCAGCAGCATAATCCTCAAAAGTGGTTTTTCCTTTTTTGATACAGCGTGCAAAGACGACACAATTTTCAAGAAACGTTGTGCAATCAAGTCCGCGGAGATTTATCACCAACGATTCATCCCCCTCTTTCTCCAAAGTGAATGCTGCATAATCCAACCCAAGAAAAGATTTGCCTATCTCAACTGCTGCATCGTTTACCGGCAGAGATTGCAGATTTTTATCCACAGCCAAGGCAAATTTTTTCATGCAGATTTCTTTATCTTCTTTGTTGTGATCGCCTGGAACAACAACAACAGCAGACAAAATAAAAAGAAATAACACGAACACTTTAGAATGGGCCATCATCGTCCTCATCATGTCTTTGTAAACTTCCTGCCACACCTTCGGGCAGTTGGAAATGTTCCCCTGCAAAATTTTCAAAACGGGAGTATTCCCCGCTGAACAGCAGATTAACCTCTCCCGTCGGGCCGTTACGGTGTTTCGCAATGATTATTTCAGCCAGTCCCTTTTTGGCCTCAGCTTCCGGACTATTCTTTTTCATATAATATTCCGGACGGTGTATAAACATAACTACATCCGCATCCTGTTCAATTGCACCGGATTCGCGCAGGTTGGAGAGCTGCGGCCGGTTATCCTTTTGAGTCTCAACATCACGATTTAACTGTGAAAGAGACATGACCGGGATATTCAAATCCTTTGCAAGTGCCTTGAGCGACATGGATATATGCGCAATCTCCCGCTCACGGCTTTCACTGATTTCAGGAGCACGGATAAGCTGAAGATAATCGATAATAATAAACTGAACATTGTGTTCATAGACAAGCCGCCTGGTCTTTGCACGGATTTCCATTATCGTCTGCCCCGCACCGTCATCAAGAAATATCGGTGCCTGGCGCAGTCTTCCGGTTGCCTGTGCAATTTTCCTGTGGTCATCCTGGCTGAACGTACCCTTACGGATTTTATTGGAATCAATTTTTGCCTCTGCGGCTATCAGACGTAGCATCAACTGCAGGCGGCTCATTTCCAAACTGAATAT
>CAYYJL010000504.1:1222-2763 GCA_964472245.1 uncultured Ignavibacteriaceae bacterium
CTGCGGCTATCAGACGTAGCATCAACTGCAGGCGGCTCATTTCCAAACTGAATATTGCAACGGGTATATTATTATTAATTGCAACATTACGCATCAGGTTCAGCGCGAGTGCGGTTTTACCCATTGCAGGTCTTGCCGCCAAAATAATTAAATCAGATTTCTGAAATCCGCCCAATATAGCATCAAGGTCGTAGTAACTGGAAGGGACGGCAAATTTGGTAAAATCTTTTTCCGTCAGTTTTTCTATATATTCAAATGCTTCCATTGCCGCGGTGGACATCGGCACAAAACCGCGCTTAGTGTTATGCTGCGATATCTGAAGAAACTTATGATTTGCTTCATCAAGAATTTGAAACGCATCATCCACCTGTGCATACGATGCCTCTGCGATCTCCCCTGCCGCCTTTATCATGTTACGCAGAATTGATTTTTCCTGCAAAATCTTTGCATGATGCTCCACATTTGCTGCGGAGGTTACGTTTTGGGTTAAACGGGATATACCCGGTACTCCCCCTGCCAGTTCAAGATTTCCAGTCCGCTTTAACTGCTCAATAACAGTAACACCATCTATGGCATCACGATTTGAGGCAAGAGTTAACACCGCTTCAAATATTGCACGGTAAGCAGGGGTATAAAAGGATTCTGCCGTCAGAATACTGATAACTTTGGAAACCGCTTCCTGATTTAATAAAAGTCCGCCAAGTACAAGCTGTTCAATTTCCGGGGCATTAGGCGGAACCAGCACTCCGTCATATATATCCGGTTCTCTTTTATTCCGGTAATTTCTCTTTTTGTTATACTCAGCCATTATTCACTTGTCTTTTCGGGGAACATCTCATCATATATTTTTCTGAATGCCTGCACATCTTCCCAGCAGCCGCGCTTCAGGGCAGGGTTGCGGAGCAATGCAGCAGGATGATAGGTTACCATCACCTTTGCAGCGCCGTACTCATACACTTTGCCGCGCAGAGCACTCAGGGATTCCTTTTTTTGCAGCAATCCCAACACTGCTGTTGCACCCAGCAAGAGGATGAGCGAGGGGTTAATCAATTCTATTTGCTTTTGTAAAAAGGGAAAGCAGGCATCTATTTCTGCCGCATTCGGCGTTCGGTTGCCCGGCGGTCGGCACTTCACAATGTTTGCGATATATACTTCTTCCCTGCTGAATTTTATTGCCTTTAATATATCCGTAAGCAGCTGGCCTGCCCTGCCGACAAACGGAAGACCCTGTTTATCCTCATCAGCTCCGGGACCTTCCCCAATTAATAATACTCTTGCTTCCGGATTACCGCTGCCAAAGACAAACTTATTTCTCCCCTTTGCTAAATCGCATTTTTTGCAATTGCATATCTTGTTTTCAAAATCAGCAAGGGAGGAAATTCCTGAAAAAACGTTAGATACCGGCACTGTTGCGGTTTCCGTTTTGGGAGTAACAAATATATCAGACTTAGCAGAACCAGCGGCATTATCCGCAGATCTTTCATACAGCACCCGCGGACTGATTTCCGGCAGCTGGAAATTTTCAAATAGTTCATCGCCGT
>CAYYJL010000505.1:0-2761 GCA_964472245.1 uncultured Ignavibacteriaceae bacterium
CTGCTGAATAGATAGTATTGCGCGAAACATCTGCCACAGCACCCATGATTATTTCATCGTTTTTCATTAAACCGATTGAAACAGAATATACCGGCAGCCCATGTGCAAAATTTGTAGTGCCGTCTAACGGGTCAATTACCCATGTATATTCGGAACCGGATTTTTCCATCCCTGATTCTTCTGCCAGAATCGAGTGACCCGGAAAATTTTTGTGGATATACTCTTTAATCAGTTTTTCCGCACCTTTATCAACTTCTGTGACCAGGTTGGAGGCATCGGTTTTAAATTCAATTTCAAAGGGGAGTTCAGATTTTTGACGGATGTAAGCAGATGCCATATCCGTTACTTCTAATAATTTTTCAAACATTTTTTATAAGTTTTATTGATTTTTCATACGCAATATACCATGCAAAGGGGGTTCATCCCTTAATTCGTCTTCATAGAAAGGTGTTTTTCTTATAGACAGTATCTGCATTTCATTTCAGATGAGAAGGAAGACACTAATTTTTGATGCTTGCTTTTACCTTGAGGAAGCACCTGAATTTTGGTATTTTAAAAGTTTGAATTAAAGAAATTAGAATCGAGAACAAATTTATATGAAGTTTGAGGCAGAGTCAGAGGATTTGGTAAGCTTACCATCCGTCATGCCGATATTACCGCTGCGGGATATTGTAATCTATCCATTTATGATAATGCCTGTGCTGGTGGGGAGGGAACACTCCATTTTTGCGGCTAATCATGCAATGGAGTCAGGAAAAATCATCTTTTTAACGACACAGATTAAATCGGGAGTGGAAAGTCCCGGTCCGGATGATTTATATCGTGAGGGAACTATAGCCCGTATTCAGCAGCTTATACGCCTGCCAAACGGTTTAATAAAGATTATTGTGGATGGTTTGCTGCAAGGCAAAATTTCCCGTTTCACCAACCGGAAAGAATTTTTTGAGGCGGAAATTGAGCCGTTTATTCCATCCGGATCAGCACATGATCATGAAATTGACGCTCTCACACGGCAGGTGACTCTGTTGTTTAAAGAATATCTGAAAGTCAGCAAGGGCTCCAATCAGGAAATTTACAGCACTTTTGAGTTGATTGACGACCCGCAGAAAAAACTCTTTTTTGCTGCCGCGAATGTGAATCAGACCCTTGAGGGGAAACAAAAGCTGCTTTCAATCCATGATATAAAACAGCAGTATTTTGAGTTCATCAAAGTGCTGAATACTGAAATTGACATACTCAAAATTGAGATGGAGATTGATGCTAAAGTTCAGGAAAATATTGCGAAAACGCAGCGTAAGTTTATTATCTCCGAGCAAATAAAAATCCTGCAGGACGAGATGGGCGAAGACGAGGATTCTTCCCCCGATATCATCAAAATCCGTGATGCAATAAAATCTGCAGGTATGCCGCAGGTTGCATTTGATAAGGCCACCGAAGAGCTTAATAAACTCAAGAAAATTCCACCTCTTTCACCTGAATATACCGTTATCAGGAATTATCTGGATGTTTTAGTTTCGCTCCCATGGAATAAAAAATCTGATGATAATCTGAATTTAGAAAACGTAATGAAGGTATTAAACGAAGATCATTACGGACTTGAAAAACCAAAGGACAGGATATCCGAACATATTGCCGTGTTGAATATGGTTAAGCAGATGCGCGGACAGATTCTCTGTTTTGTCGGCCCTCCCGGAGTAGGTAAAACCTCGTTGGGAAGATCCATAGCAAGAGCGCTCGGCAGGGAGTTTGTGAGAATCAGTCTGGGTGGTGTCAGGGATGAAGCTGAAATTCGCGGGCACAGACGGACCTATATCGGTTCAATGCCGGGCAAAATAATCATGGCTATGAAGCGTGCGGGTACCATTAACCCCGTTATCCTCCTTGATGAAATTGATAAGCTGAGTTCTGATTTCAGGGGTGACCCTGCTTCTGCAATGTTAGAGGTACTCGACCCGGAACAGAACCACACCTTTCAGGATCATTACCTTGAGGTGGATTATGATCTTTCCAGTGTTATGTTTATTACCACAGCCAACGTGAGATATACCATTCCGTTGCCGCTACAGGACCGAATGGAAATAATTGAAATTCCAAGTTATCTGGAACTGGATAAACTGCAGATAGCTAAACGGCATATACTGCCAAAACAGATTCTTGCTCACGGGCTTAATAAATATAAAATTGAGTTCAAGGATCAGGCGATAATGGATATAATCAATGATTATACCCGTGAAGCGGGTGTGCGAAATCTTGAAAGAGAAATTGCTTCAGTACTCAGGAAAACTGCCAAAACTATTTTAGTGGAAGAGCAGTCCGGCAAACGGAAATCCTCGAAAAAATCCTTTTCAATAGATTCAAACAAAGTGCACGAGTTTCTTGGCATTCCAAGATTTAAGCAGCAGAAACATAAGACCACTGCAAAAGTTGGTTCCGTTACGGGATTGGCATGGACCAGCGTGGGCGGGGATATACTGAATGTAGATGTCTCCATTATGCCTGGAACCGAGCGGTTTGTCCTAACAGGACAGCTTGGCGATGTAATGAAGGAATCTGCACAGGCAGCATTCAGTTATATACGGTCAAATGCAGGTTCGTTTGGGATAGCAGATGAGTATTTTAAGAACAAGGAGATACACATCCATTTACCGGCAGGTTCAATCCCCAAGGATGGTCCATCGGCCGGAATAACGCTGACCATTGCACTGCTTTCCGCAATAACGGGAAAACCGGTGGCGGGTGATATTGCCATGACAGGTGAAAT
>CAYYJL010000506.1:0-2753 GCA_964472245.1 uncultured Ignavibacteriaceae bacterium
GCAAATACATCATTGCTGTTATCTTCCATTAATGCTCCTCCCTGAATACGGATTGTATATATGAAAACTCATCCTCTGTGAGGGGCTTGCCGGCAGCACTCAGATTAATTTTAACCTGTTCAAGATTTCTGAAACCGGGGATAACGGCTGCGGTTTGTTTGTAATGGAGCAGATACTGCAATGCGACACGGGTTAAATCTTCCGGTGTATTGCCGAAGTGTTTTTTGATTTTTTCAATTTTAGGTTCAAGTTTGGCAAGATTTTCAGGGGAGAACCTTGATGCATTCGCCCGGTGATCTCCCGGTTCAAATTTGGGCGGATTGGATTTGCTGTATTTACCCATCATCAACCCCTGTGCAAGAGGGGCAAATGCAATAAACGAGATGGTATGATCATCAAGCAGTTTGCGTGTAGGTGTGCCTTCCGCCAGGTATTTATCGTCAATTGCGTTGGCACTGCTTTGCAGAGTATCCGGCCGTACCTTTGGAATCAGTTTTACAAAATCATTGTGGGAGTATGCAGACTGCCCTATGAAACGGATCTTGCCTTCCACCTTAAGCCGGTACATAACATCCACGGCATCATCCAGATACATATCGCCTTCTCCAAAGTTGCCATGGTGGAAGTAGTAAAGGTCTATATATTCTCTCTTCAGATTGATGAGGGACTGTTCACACTGATGCCTGATATGTGCCGGCTCAAAAGCATGGGCTGCTGTGCCCGGAAACCATCCTACCTTGGTTGCTATGGTTACATCTTTTGTCCTGCTGCCGAGAATCCTGGCAAGCATTTGTTCTGCCCGGCCGTTTCCGTACACATCGGCATTGTCAAAATGATTTACGCCCTTATCTAATGCGTAATTAATAGCTGCAGTAATTTCTTTTTCATCCACATTTGCCCAGCCGTTAGGTACGCCGTTAACCCAGTTAAGCCCGCCCATGGTCCAGCAGCCGAGACTGATTTCTGAAATGTGAAGTGCTGTTTTACCTACTTGTCTTTTGTTCATGTTTAGCTCTTTTCCATATATATATCAGGAATCGGTACTCCCGTTTTTCCTGAAAGTTCCACAATAAACCGCTTATATATCTCGTCGGTTTCTTTTGATGTAAAAATTGTTTTCCCCTTCATAATCATAAATTCACCCGTATCGGGGGACTGAATGACAACTTTTTCCCCCCTGAAAGTCTGGATATATATTTTTTTAACCTTTTCATACGGCAAATATATCCGTTCCCTGTAAAAAAAGGTATCCTTAAGAGGGAGCACCCTCATTTCCGATTCATCCAATATCACCTGACAGGGCACATTGGCGAACTTCATGTATCCGAAAACAACTGAAAATAAAACAATCGGCGTTAAAATGCCAACGGTGGTTGCAATGGTTTCCTCTTCTGCAAGCGTTAAATCGTTGTTAAATATAAGCATAAAAAGCGGGATGGCAGAAACTGCGATGGGAACTCCCGCCAGAAATAGCTGCACTGATGATCTGGATAAATGAAGCTGAAATTTCATTAAGAAATATAATATAAAAATGGCTGCCGAAGCAGCCATGCATTTTATTGTCTAATTCTGATGTGCAGCTCTTTCAGCTGATGTTCATCAACCGGGCTCGGGCACTCATCCATCAGTGAGATTCCGGAGGCAGTTTTAGGGAAGGCAATAACCTCCCTGAGGGACTGCAATCCTGCAAATATCATGACAAGACGGTCAAACCCGAAAGCAAACCCGCCGTGGGGAGGTGCGCCGTATTCAAATGCAGTCATCAGGAATCCGAATTTTTCCTGTGCCTCTTCTGCAGAGAGTCCAAGCGATTTGAAAATTTTCTGCTGAAGCTCCTTATCGTGGATTCTGATACTGCCGCCTGCAATTTCGCTGCCGTTGAGCACTAAATCGTAGGCACGTGCGCGGACTTTGCCGGGGTCTGAATCCACCAGGGGGATATCTTCAATCCGGGGAGAGGTGAACGGATGGTGCATTGCAAAATAGCGTTTGCTTTCTTCATCCCACTCAAACATAGGGAAGTCTGTAACCCACAGCAGTTTCGGCTCAGAATCAGGTTTAATTAATTCTAAGCGTCTTGCCATTTCCAGCCGGAGAGTACCCATAATGTTCAGTGTTTTGATGCGCGGTCCAACTAATATAAGAAGCAGGTCGCCCTCTTCAGCACCAAGTGCAGTCTGAAGATCGGCCTGTTCTTTTTCAGTGAAAAACTTCATTGTGGGCGCCTCAAGACCATCTTCTTTTACTCTTATCCAGATCAGGCCGCCGGCACCATTTTTCTTCACAAAGTCTGTCATAACATCAAGCTGATTGCGGGTGTAGTTGCCGCAGCCCTTTGCATTCAGTCCGGTTATCACTCCGCCGCCCGTTAGTGCATCCTGATATACTTTGAAAGTTGTATCCTTAAATACTTCGTTCAGATTTTTCATTTCCAAATCAAAGCGGAGGTCGGGTTTATCAGACCCGTAACGCTCCATTGCCTGGTCAAAGGTCAGGCGGGGAATTGGTGTGGTTAGCGTTTTACCCCAGGCATCGCGGTAAAGCTCAACCATCAATCCTTCAACAATTTCAAAAATATCTTCAACATCCACAAAGGACATTTCAACGTCTATCTGAGTGAATTCCGGCTGGCGGTCTGCACGCAAATCTTCATCGCGGAAGCATTTTACTATCTGGAAATAGCGGTCGAAACCGGATACCATAAGAATTTGTTTGTATTGCTGCGGAGATTGCGGCAGGGCGTAAAATTTGCC
>CAYYJL010000507.1:0-2742 GCA_964472245.1 uncultured Ignavibacteriaceae bacterium
TTTTGTTATTGTGTCAGCGGTAACCTGGTTATAAATGGTAGTGAGATAACAACCCGTCATCTTGTGCATTTTAACTTTGAAGGTACCGAGGTGGAAGTTTCCGCCAAAAGTGACAGCATACTTTTATGGGGTCATGCTGCGCCATTTAATGAACCTGTTGCATCATACGGACCGTTTGTAATGAACACCGAAGCTGAAATTCATCAGGCGATTAAAGATTATCAGGATGGTAAAATGGGAATCTGGAAGGAATAAAATCAGGTACCGGAGCATTATTTCATTGCAGAATAGTTAAGAAGTTATCTAATTTTTAACTTTTCAATAGTGAGAAAGAACTCCGCAATACTAAAAGCAGAATATCTTTCCGCAATGTAAATTTAATTTACACTTAAATTCTTGGTTTTAGGGCTGAAAACGCATTTTTCAGCCCGGGCTTCAGTAAAATATTGGTATTAAAATTGTTTATGGTACTGTAATTACACAGGAGTACCATGTTTCAAATAATATCTGCAGAATTCCTGGCGCCGGATATAAAGCGCTTCACCATTTCCGTCCCCAAGATTGCTGCCAAAAGAAAAGCCGGCCAATTTGTTATTTTACGAATAGATGAACAAGGGGAAAGAATTCCCATCACCATTGCGGATTCCAGTACTGAATTGGGAACAATCACCATTATCGTACAGGGAATCGGCAAGACCACAAAAAAACTAAACCAGTTAAATTCCGGCGATTTTATTCATGATGTTGTCGGTCCGCTTGGCAGGCCTTCGCATATAGAAAATTTTGGAACTGCAGTGAGCATCGGTGGCGGCGTGGGTACAGCAATTGCATACCCCATTTCCGTTGCGCTAAAGCAGGCAGGCAATCAAACCATCTCCATTTCCGGCGCACGGAATAAAGAAATGGTTCTACTGGAAAAAGAACTGCAGGAAGTATCGGACGAAGTATATATAACCACCGATGACGGCAGTTACGGTTATCACGGATTTGTGACCGCGAAGCTCCAGGAGCTGATAGATTCCGGCAGGAAGATAGATTTTGTGCTCGCAATCGGACCTATCCCTATGATGCGTGCGGTTGCTGAAGTTACCAGGCCTCACGGCATTAAGACTGTTGTCAGCTTAAACCCGGTCATGGTTGACGGAACCGGAATGTGCGGCGGATGCAGAGCCACCGTGGACAACAAAACAGTTTTTGTTTGCGTGGACGGCCCCGAGTTTGATGCCCATGCTGTTGATTTTGATCTTCTGATAAAACGCAACAGAACGTATATATCCTCGGAAAAGCAGTCACTCGAAGAACATATATGTAATTATGACAAAATTTATTATCAGGTAAAAAGCCGGGAAATGACGGAGAGCGTATTATGAGCACAGAGCAGTTAACAAAAAAAGAACGCATGAAAATTCCGAGACAAAGTATGCCTGAGCAGGCACCGGTGGAACGGAATGCTAATTTCCTGGAAGTGAACCTGGGATATACTGAAGCCCTGGCAGTGCTTGAAGCGCAGCGCTGTCTGCAGTGCCCCAAACCGGTATGTATAGAAGGATGTCCGGTTGGTGTTAAGATAAAAGACTTTATATATCTGGTCTCTCAGGGAGATTTTGCCGGCGCTGCTGCAAAAATAAAAGAAGATAATGCACTCCCGGCTGTCTGCGGAAGAGTCTGCCCGCAGGAAGAACAATGTGAAGCAAAATGTGTAACAGGAGTTAAAGGGGATTCTGTTGCAATCGGCCGTCTGGAAAGATTTGTTGCCGATTATGAAAGAGAAAAACTTGGTCTGCGTAAAGCTGAAGTAAAACCGCCGAATGGTAAACGCGTTGCGGTTATTGGAAGCGGTCCGGCAGGATTAAGCTGTGCCGGTGACCTTGCTCAGCGCGGATATGATGTAACAGTATTTGAAGCGCTGCATGAACTTGGTGGTGTGCTGGTGTACGGCATTCCGGAGTTCCGTCTCCCTAAAGATATTGTCCGTGCAGAAGTGAACGGGCTGAAAGACCTTGGCGTAAAGTTTAAGACCAACGCTGTTATCGGTTTTACAGATACTATTGACGAATTATTTGAGGAGGGATTCCATGCAATATTTATAGGCGTGGGAGCAGGCCTGCCGTACTTTATGGGTATTCCCGGAGAAAATTATAATGGAGTATATTCGGCAAATGAATTCCTCACCCGTGTTAATCTGATGAAAGCATACCGCTTTCCGGAATTTGATACCCCCGTGTTTGACTGCAAGGATAAAACGGTTGCCGTCTTTGGCGGAGGAAATACGGCAATGGATGCGGTTCGCACGGCTAAACGGCTGGGTGCTAAACGAGCAATGATTGTGTACCGCCGTTCAGAAAAAGAAATGCCTGCGCGTGTTGAAGAAGTGCATCACGCAAAAGAAGAGGGAATTGAATTCCTTATGCTGACTAATCCGCTGGAGTTTACCGGTGATACCGATGGCTGGCTGCGCGGTGTTAATCTGCAAAAAATGGAACTTGGTGAACCCGATGCTTCAGGCAGAAGGAAACCTGTCCCTGTAGTTGGTTCAGAATATATACTGCCCATTGATATGGCGGTTATAGCAATCGGCAATGGTTCTAATCCAATTATCAAAAATACCACACCTGATCTTGAACATAACAAGCGGGGGAATATTGTGGTTGACCCTGAAACGATGAAGACTTCCAAGCCGGGAGTTTTTGCGGGCGGATATATTGTTACGGGCGGGGCCACGGTAATCCTTGCCATGGGCGC
>CAYYJL010000508.1:0-2705 GCA_964472245.1 uncultured Ignavibacteriaceae bacterium
AAAAACGAAGTGCCTGTTTCAACCCTTAACTTCCCCATGAATCTGATTGTGAATATTATTCCGGTTAAAACATATACCCCTTCACCGGAACCCGATACATCAAACAGTGTGGAATATGGCAAATATCTGACCAAGATTGCCGCTTGCGGTGACTGCCATACCCCTGCTGTTGAAGGCAAACCGCTGGAAGGTATGGATTTTGCCGGCGGATTTCAGTTTCAGCTGCCCGGAGGAATGCTCTCCTCTGCCAACATCACCCCGGATAACAAAACCGGCATAGGTGCATGGACTAAAGAGCAGTTTATCAACCGCTTTAAATCTTTTGACTCAGACAGTTCAAAAAACATAAAGGTTAACGGTATATATGACTTTAATACCGTTATGCCCTGGACAATGTATGCCGGCATGACAGAAAAAGACCTTGGCGCAATCTACGATTATCTCCGCACCTTAAAATCCGTGGAACACAACGTAAACCGCTGGGATAACAGCAAACAAATCCCCGGCATGGCATTGCCTAAGTGATATATATATTACTGTAATTGCTGCTTCGCAGTTTTTGGCCGGTGCCTGAGTTTTATCTACAAAGGCACCGGCTATCAATCATCGAACCGCTAACAGAATAATAAAATTGGAAATCTAATCACTTTCCTGATTTTGGTGGGTTATTGTCCCTGCCACTTCCAGATTTTTCACCTGTTTTTGATGGCCAGTTTTTACCAGCATTTCCAGACGTATTGCCTCCACCCTTATTCCCTCCTGAATTTCCACCTTTACCGCTTCCACCTTTTGCCATTGTAGACTCCATAAAATTAATTAATATGTCTATTAATGTGGAATTATCGAGGATGCAGAAAATAACTAACCTGAAGTACTCCCGGATATTTCCAAATCAGTTGATAAAACTTAAATGAAATAAATAATTTTCAAAAGAACTATTTAAATAAGATTAAATTGTTTTGAGGCACTATCCCCGTCAATTTGTTTTTACCCCTGTTTGGCGTATTTTACACATTCTTTCTTTCTGCTTTGCTTTAATTTTCACGGAGAAGGACTATGTCTGAAGAGCGCTCACGTTTACTGCCCGAAAACCGTAAAAAATGGCTGCATTGGGGGCCGTACCTTTCAGAACGGCAATGGGGCACCGTGCGTGAGGATTACAGTTCCCATGGTGACGCATGGTCTTATCTGCCGCACGACCACGCACGCAGCAAAGCATACCGCTGGGGGGAAGAAGGCATCGCAGGCATTTCAGACGATAAGCAGCGGCTCTGTTTTTCCGTGGCTATGTGGAACGGCAACGACCCCATCATTAAGGAACGCCTGTTCGGCCTGGCAGGTCCGGAAGGCAACCACGGCGAAGATGTTAAGGAATACTATTACTACTTAGACTCCCTCCCCTCCCACTCATACATGAAAATGCTTTACAAATATCCGCAGAATAAATTCCCCTATGATGCCCTTGTATATATAAACGGCAGGAGGGACCGCAATCAGCCGGAGTTTGAACTAATAGATACCGGTATTTTTAATAACAATGAATATTTTGATATTTTCATTGAATATGCAAAATCATCCCCGACAGATGTACTGATAAAAATAACGGCGCATAACCGGCACAACAAAGATGCCGTGTTGCATATGGTTCCGCAAATATGGTTCCGTAACCGCTGGTCGTGGGGGAATGACAGTTACAAGCCGGAACTCATCCTGCTTGAAGATGGCGACATGTATATACATCAACGCTCTATGGGGGAATATCATCTTTATTATGAGGGAGAGCCCATTCCTGCTTTTTGTGAAAATGAAACAAATGTCCGCCGTTTATATAATGTGAGAAGAGATGGTTTCTTTAAGGACGGTGTTAATGATTTTCTTATCAAGGGAAGCCGTTCATATATAAATCCCGACAACCGCGGAACCAAAGCCGGGCTTTGTTATAAACATACTATCCCGGCAAACGGAAAACGGGAATACCGCCTCCGGTTGCTGAAGGGCGGTATGAAAAATCCGTTCAAAGATTTTGATGCAATTTTTTCCGGCAAAGTTACCGAGGCAGATAAATTTTACAATGAGCTCCAGCAAAAACAAAAGAACCCTGATGCTAAATCCATACAGAGGCAGGCATGGGCAGGTATGTTATGGACGAAACAATTTTATTACTATGATGTGCCCAAATGGTTAAAGGGAGACCCGGGTCAGCCGCCTCCGCCGGACAGCAGATACGAGGGGAGAAACAATACCTGGTTCCATTTATATAATGCGGATATACTCTCCATGCCGGATAAATGGGAGTATCCCTGGTATGCTGCATGGGACCTTGCTTTCCACTGCATTCCGCTTGCTATGGTTGACCCCATTTTTGCAAAAGAACAGTTGAAGCTGCTGACACGGGAGTGGTATATGCATCCCAACGGCCAGCTGCCTGCATACGAATGGAACTTCTCTGACGTCAACCCCCCCGTCCATGCATGGGCTGCCTGGCGCGTATATAAAATGGATCAGAAGATGAACGGCGGCAAGGGAGATACGGCTTTTCTGGAAAGTATATTACATAAGATGCTGCTCAACTTCACCTGGTGGGTTAACCGCAAGGATGAAAGAAATAAAAATGTCTTTCAGGGCGGATTCCTCGGCCTGGATAATATAGGCGTATTTGACCGCAGCTCCAAACTCCCCACAGGCGGGCATCTTGAACAAGCCGA
>CAYYJL010000509.1:0-2700 GCA_964472245.1 uncultured Ignavibacteriaceae bacterium
TACAACGGAAGATTAAGCCACAAGGCATTTGACAGCAAGCTGACAAACTCACTGAGTTTATCATCAAACTCCTCAACTGCAAGTACATCCACTCAGCTGGGTTTTCAGTCCAGTTACCGGTTGTTTGAACAAAGTTCCATAGCACTGAACTTCCGCGGAATGTTTTTCAGGGGAAAGGGAACAAGTAATGCAAAATTCAATGAGTACACAACAACGCTGAATTGGTCGTACAGGTTTAATTAATCAGATTTTCCCGGTTTCGTTTATATTGCAGATATTGTGTGAATATTTCAGTAAAACGAAACCGAGAGATAAACTATGGAAGGAAATGATTCCGGAAAAAAGAGGGACCCGAGGATAACCTACCGGGGGGAGAACCCGGGGCGCCTGGATAATTTAACAGATGCAGTATTTGGTATAGCAATCACGCTGCTGATTTTTAACCTGATAGACCCAAACTCCTTTCAGGATTTACTTACCTTTACCAAAACTCTCCCTGCCTTTTTTATCAGCGTGGCATTTTTAATACTTATCTGGTACGAACACAAAAGATTTTCGCAGGTATATGGGCTGCATGGACCCGGCATAACATTTCTGAATACCATTTTTATAACGCTTGTTATTTTTTATGTATATCCTCTCCGGTTTTTGACACTATTTCTGACCAACTTTTTTTTCCGCACAAATGTTAAGATATCAATTCCGGGAGATCAGGTACCGAACCTGACTATATATTACGGACTCATTGTTTTTGCGCTCTACTTTACACTTTTCCTTTTTTACTGGTATATGCATAGACGGCGAGACATTATGAAGCTTAATGAGTATGAAGTTTTTTATACTAAAATGCAGATTCAAAAGCAGGTGATCATGTTTTTTGTGCCTTTGGTTTCTGTTACCATCGTGTTCCTATTGAAAGAGCATTCGATATTTTGGGCGTCCGTACTGGGCGGGAATGCATATTTCTTTTATACGCCGCTGATGATATACTGGGCGAAAAAATTCGAGCGGGAGGCACGCAAGTTCACAACCGAACAGGGCACCGAGACGGAACCCGTCATCGAATCATAATCAAAATCAGCCGGTTAATCTTTGTCATTTATATGCAGACGGGAGTTTGTATATTTGTAAGATTAAAATAGTCTGGCAAGGAACGGAGATAAAATGAGTGCAGAAAAATTTTCATCAATGGTGCAGTCGGAATATACCTTTAAGGGAAAAAGCATTGTTATTGGCGGTGCAATGCATGATAAGGCGGCAGTACCCGGCGTAACGGTCAGTATGCCGCTGGCAACGGTGAACCGTCATGGTTTAATAGCAGGTGCAACGGGAACGGGAAAAACCAAATCTATTCAGCGTTTTGCAGAGGCGCTTTCAGAAGCGGGTGTGAATGTACTGCTGATGGATATTAAGGGAGATGTGAGCGGTATTGCTATGGCCGGAAACACTCATCCTAAAATCACAGAACGTATGGCCCAGATAAATCAGCCCTGGAATGCCACCGCCTACCCTGTTGAGCTGATGACGATATCTGATGAAAAGGGAGTGCGCCTGAGGGCGACTGTTTCAGAATTTGGCCCGGTATTGTTTTCAAAAATTCTGGAACTGAATGAAAATCAGGAAGGGGCCGTTGCAATAATCTTTAAGTATTGCGACGACAAAAATATGCCGCTGCTGGATATAAAAGATTTCCGTGCCGCATTACAGCATCTGACAACAGGAGAGGGAAAAAATGAGATTGCTGATCATTACGGCTCAATATCAACCGGCTCTGCCGGAGTAATAATGAGAAAACTCTTAGAACTTGAGCAACAGGGCGGCGATAAATTTTTCGGTGAAAAGTCGTTTGAGGTGGAAGATCTGCTGCAGAAAGCAGGCGATGGGAAAGCGTATATAAACATCCTCCGGCTGACGGATATACAGGACAGGCCAAAACTTTTTTCCACATTTATGCTTTGTCTTTTGGCAGAGATATATTCCAAGTTTCCGGAAATAGGGGATAAGGGAACGCCAAAACTGGTGATATTCATAGATGAAGCGCATCTGATTTTTAAGGAGGCATCCAGGGCACTGATGCAGCAACTGGAAACCATTATTAAGCTGATACGAAGCAAAGGTGTTGGTATATACTTCTGTACACAGGCACCGACTGATGTTCCGGATATTATTTTAAGCCAGCTGGGTGCAAAGATACAACATGCACTGCGCGCATTTACCGCTAAGGACAGAAAAGCGATCAAGCTGGTTGCGGAAAATTTTCCCGTTACGGAATATTACAAAACGGATGAATTATTAACTGAACTCGGTATAGGGGAAGCAATTGTAACCGTGCTGAATGAGAAGGGAGCGCCTACACCGCTGGTACACACCATGATGAGTGCCCCGCAAAGCCGAATGGATATTTTATCCCCGGAAGAGCAGGATGCTGTGGTCGGTAAGTCCAAAATAGCGCGTATATATAATGAGGTGATAGACCGTCAGAGTGCGTATGAAATCCTAAAAGGTAAAATAGACGACTCAGCCGCAAGCGGGGAGGTCCGGCATGAAACAGAAATACCTCCGGCACGCCGGGAAACGCAGCAGAAGGATACTTCCTCAGATATCGGCAAAACTATAAAAACAATAGCTAACAGCAGCATCACCCGCCTCGAGCCAGTCGCTCACGACGTAATAGAAGAACTGCTTGGACCAGAGGAGTCC
>CAYYJL010000510.1:0-2689 GCA_964472245.1 uncultured Ignavibacteriaceae bacterium
AGTCCGGATGAATTTTCGACCGGTGATATCAGTTCACCTGAAAAGATTATAAATATAAAGAAGGATACATCTCAGGTTTTTAACGGATATATCAATACAGGGTTTGGCAATATAGTTGTCCCGTATATAAGTGCCGGCACAGCAATTTACAGCGGGGAATTTCTTTTTGCTCCTGCTATTGAGATTCTGTCAGTTCGTGATTATGAACCGGCTTTAGGTTTCAGAAAAACTGATTTTTCCCTCAGGTCATTATATACACCCGTGATTACTTCCGGTTTTTTCACCGGATTGAGAACCGGATTGCAGACGGGATATTTTTCTGACAGCAGAAAGTTATTTACCAACCCTGATTCATTCGAGAACCGGAACCTTAACCACTTTAATGCGGATCTTTCATTCGGCATTGGTGAAACAGGAAGTACAAAATTTGCCGGCGGTGCTGCGTTCAGCTATTCTAAAATTGGCGAGTTTGATTTTACGGAAAATACCACCGCCTTATACACCTCCATAAAGCAGGATGCGGGGAACTTTTCTCTCGGTGGTAGTTTTACGTATCTCAATGATAACTACTATGACAAGAATTATAACTCATTTATGACAGATGCCGGAGTGGAATTCACAGTGCCGGGTAAGTTCTCTATGGCGTTAGGAGCGGGATATACACGGTTGTTTGACGAAACAGGAATGAGTACTGCTGCATCATTTGCTCTTGGCATGGGGGATGGACTTAGTCTCTCCCTGCAGTATCACAACCGGCTTTCACCCCAAAATCGTTCTGATATTTTAAGAAGAAATTCTTATGCAGTTCCGGACAGCAATTTGTCATTAGTTCAAAAAGAACTGAACCACTTAAGAATAGGCACAAAATATGAATTTAAACAGTATTTTGAAGTATCGCTTTTTGTGCAAGTTGGTGAAATCCGTGATTATAACTATTTTCAACGTGACAGCTTGAGCGGTATATTTAGAAACTACCGCACGGATGTGACGAAACTTGATTTTGGCGTTGATGCAAAGTTTCATAATGGCCCTATGGGTTATTTTTACGGTAATCTTACTCTTTCATCCTGGCAGGATTCATTGGAAAATGAGATACCTTACGTCCCTATGATTTCTGTCAGCGGACTTTATGGTTATACTTTCGGCAGATATGTAACTGCTGAAGTTGGAGCTGAGTTTAAGACCGGTGTATATCAGAGAGCAGGGTACGATGGCAAAACCAAGTCATTGGTAAATCTTTCATCAAGAGTTTTGTATAATTTTGAACACGTGATAAAGAATTTTTCCTTATATCTGAAAGCAGACAATCTGTTGAACAATACATTTGATTACTGGCAGGGTTACGGAATGCCTCCTTTGAGCATTGCTGCCGGTTTTGAAATGAAATTTTAATAAAGACAAATGACTAAATCAGAATTAATCTCATCCCTTGCTGAAAAAGTCCGCCTGCCGGACTATCAGTCCGTGGATTTTATGGAGATATTTCTTGATGTATTGCGTAAAAATCAGGGAGCTCCCAAAGCAGTCTCATTAGAAGGTATTGGAGAGTTTAGAGTTATAAAAATTAGCCGGGGCAAGAAACAAGATTCCACGGCAGAGATAGAAGCGGTTTTATTCAAAGGGGATGGAGAGTTTTCAGGCAATTCGTTTTTATTTAATATCCCTGCTGAAAGCGAATCATCTTCCACTGCCGGCGATGGTCTGCTGAATCTCAGTTTTGACAAACCGGTTTTAGCTGCTGAAAATGACTCCATACCCGGGGAAGGTTTTGCACCTGGCGGCGGATTGCAGTCTGAGCAGCTGAGAGAAAAAGCAAATGAACTTTTTGAATCCGGCACTGCTGTTCCGTTGAATGAAGAAGACGTTTACTTAACAGGAAAACGGCTAAAGGAGATATTAAACAACCAGGATAAATCTTCTGAAATGTGGGATGCACTTTCCGAACAGGCGGAACAACCGGAA
The DNA here is from genome assembly GCA_964472245.1 of uncultured Ignavibacteriaceae bacterium. Classification (GTDB taxonomy): domain Bacteria; phylum Bacteroidota; class Ignavibacteria; order Ignavibacteriales; family Ignavibacteriaceae; genus H2-BAC3. The sequence continues at coordinate 1,963 of CAYYJL010000510.1, forward strand.
TCCGGCAATGATGACTTAGCATGGGAGTTTGGTGCTGACTGGAAGCGGGAAGTTGAGCAGGAGGAAATTTTTAAGGAACTTCAGTCAGCAGATTGGGACTTTGGGGGAGAAGTACCGGAACCAAAAGATACTTCAACAGAAATTTCTTTTGAAGATTTATTTGATGATGCAGATTCTGCAAACAACACAAAAGAAGGGCTGACACCGGTTGGGTCAATGACTCGTGAACTGCAGATTGATCTTTCTGAATTTGATGATGATAAACCTCAGGATCATTTTAAGGATACCTTTCTTCCACCGGACCCCACAAAATTTGAAAGCAATCAAGATTTAGACTCACTTTTTAAGAAGTCCATTGCAGAAAGCTTCATCTTTGCGGTACCGGACCCCGAGCTGAAAAAGGAGGAGGAACGGCGCAAGGCACAGAAGGCCAGGGAGGAGGCATATAAAGAAAATGAATACAGTCTCCGCCGCCGGATGGAGGAAGATGATGCAGGCGCAGGTGCTGAAACTGAAGAGGGTGCTGATTTTATCTCCCTTAAGAACCTGAGAAAAGGAAATGCTCCGGACGGATTTGACCCAAGTAAATTGGTATCCGAACATAAACCGCAGCAGACTAATGTAAAAAAGTCAATACTTTGGGGTGTACTTTCAACTATATTTGTTGTTGTGGTGGGAGTTTCACTATATATATACCGTTTTGGCATTCCCCCGGCTATTGACGAGT
>CAYYJL010000511.1:0-2684 GCA_964472245.1 uncultured Ignavibacteriaceae bacterium
TGATATAAGTATTCACATTCTTAAAGTGCCTTTTTAGGACAGAATCCAGTTTTGATTTTGCAGATTGAAGAGTGAGATTACTTAGATTAATACCCCCGATACCGGATAAATAAATTGTCCCTTCATAATTAAGTACAGGAGTATATACTAATTCCTCAAATCCGAGAATAGAAATGAAAAACTGATCCCCCGCTCCTACAATATACTCTTTCTCGTCAAGACCGCCATCCGATGCTGCCAGCATTGACCCTGAAGGAGCATATATATTTAAAGAGTCGGCATGTAAATAGCTGCCGACTCCACGTGTAATTTTGGTACTCTGAGCGTTAGTTACCACTTGCAAAAGCAATAGTATGGTCAAACAAAAGTGTTTCACAGAGTGTCCGTAATTAACTAAAATCAGATAATTTAACTGTTAATCGCACCGGGTAACTTGGGACCCTCGGCTTTTTTAGGTCTTGTATAATAGTAGTAGTATTTATAATACGAACCATATGAACTGCGGTAAACAAAGTTATTAAGCACTACACCGATAAAATTAACCCCCTCTTTTTTAATAATGGCAAGGGCTTTTTCCATCAATTCTAACTCTGTTGTGTTAGCTGAAACTACGAGCATGGTTGCATCAACAAATCTGGATATAATTTCCGAGTCAGAAACAGCAATAATCGGAGGTGAGTCAATAATAATAAGTTCGAACCGCTCTTTAAGAAGTTCAAAAAATTCTCTCATTTTTTCCGAGCCCAAAATCTCAGAAGGGTTTGGAGGAATGGTTCCGGCAGTAATATAGTATAGATCCGGTATCTCTGACTGACGCACAATTTCTTCCATAGACGCCTGGCCAAAGAGATAATCTACTACACCTGGATACCTATTCGTCCTGAAGAACGTATGCATTCTCGGTTTTCTTAAGTCACAATCCACAATTACTGTTTTCTTCCCGGTCTGTGCAATTGAGCCGGCGAGATTACCACTAATCATGGTTTTACCTTCGGAAGGTGCGGATGACGTTACAAGCAGAGTTTTGAATTTATCGGTATCAACTTTTGAAAACTGCACACGTGTTCTAAGTGCACGGAATGCCTCACTCGGAATGGAATCCGGTCTTTTGGCTACAATAAACTCAAACTCATTCTGGCCGTTTGATCCGGCTGCACTTTCAATCTGCGGAATCCAGGCAAGTACATTCTCGCCCCGTTTTTGTATATCTTCAGGTGTCTTTACCGTATTATCAAAGAAGTTCTTAATAAATACGTATCCTAAGGAAACACCAAGCCCAAGGAAAAGCCCTACAAGAATAATAAGATTTCTGTTTGGCTTACTGTGCAGATGTGATGGCCGTGCATTTTCAATAACCGTTACGTTACCGGGTTGTGACTGCTCATTAATGATTGCTTCCTGGTATTTCTCTTCTACCAATACATACAATTTTTCAAGCGACTCCCTTTTGCGCTGCAATCTTGCCAGTTCAATCCCGGTGCTTGGCAATAGATTAAATCTCTTATCAAGTTCCTTGATATATACATCAAGCTGATTTATGGATATTCTCAGAGAAGAATTCTTTATTTCTTCATCAATTATTTTTTGGAGCAGATTTCTGACATCTGCAGGTGATGCCGCAAAGGCACCCTCTTTAAAAACTTTGATCTGTTCGTCCAATTTCGATTTAAGGTTTTCAATCCTCTTGTTGTAATCTTTGATAACAGGATCATTCGGGTTAAACTTGTCATTCTGAGAAACTAAATCGCGGTTAAACTCTAATTTTGCAATCTCGGTCTGAAGTGTTCTGAGATAGCTCTCGGATGAAAAACTCTCTAAGTATGCCTTCAGTTGCGGATTCAGTTTAGCTAATTCCTCACGCAGCCGTGAAAGGACTTTATCCGAGGACATTAAGTCTATCACAGCCATATTTTTTTGTGATTCAAAGCTGGAAAGCTGTCCTATCAGATCGGATGCTTGCTGCTCTAAAACTATTATCCCGCCGTTTTGCTGAAAAGTTTTAAGTATATCTTCAGCCATATTAAGTTCATTCAGTTTTTCTTTCCGCTGATTTTCAAGGAACTCGCGTACAAATGAAAGCTGGTTTCTGTTCGATTCCAGATTCCATGAAACATATACTCTGGAATAGGTATTTGCTATCAGCGCTGCCTCCCAGGCAGATGGAGATTCCACATCAATTTGGACAAGATCCAGCCCTCGCTTTTGTTCAATGAGAATCTTTGAGAGTCTGCCAACCAATCCTTCCTTTGAAACCAACTGAGGAGGGACGTCCTTTTCGTTAGACACAAGCATAAACGCAAATTTATCAGGCTCATTAATTGCATTAAAACTGTCAATTAAAGCTTCTGCAACCATCTCGCGGAAATCGTAAGTCTTCAAGACCTGAATTTCATTATTTATAAACCGCTCTGCGCCAAAATCCCTGGTCTGCATAAGAAAAGGAGCGTCAAGAATATTGCCTTTGGGCTCCATTACTTTTACTAATGCACTGGACTTATATATATTCTTGGCAGTTACTGCATATATAACAGCAAACGTAAGAGAGGTTAATGTGATCAAAAGTATGGGAAAGATATTTACTCTGAGAATATTCAGATAATCTTTGAATCCCAAAGACTCAGTTTGAGTTAAATTCATTTTGTTCAAGCCAAACCCTCTTAATTAGAAATTTGTATTGTTAATAA
>CAYYJL010000512.1:0-2676 GCA_964472245.1 uncultured Ignavibacteriaceae bacterium
TAGTCATTTGGAAGAAATCAAATGGAACATTTGCGGGATACTTTCTTGAAATCACACTGCAGCAGTGTACTGTGCTCATTAGCAGTTTTCATATCTTTTTTAATCATTTTTCCCTCCTGCCTGAATGAGGTACCCGAAAATAAGGTATGGAACTCAGTTTCCGGTACAATAACAGACAGTCTTTATGGTCAGCCGCTGAAGGGTGCAGTGGTTAGTACAGTACCCGCTGCGGGCAGCGCATTAACTGATTCTTCCGGAAGATATACAATCACCAATATACCTTCGGGAAGCTATACGCTTGTTGCGGCTCTTGAGGGATACATCAGTAATTCCGCCCCGGTTCAGATTACTTCAAACGGCAATTTCTATATCAATATTTCACTGCAGCAAACATTAAGTATTGATTTTATTCATATAGACGGAGCGTATTATCAGATGGGAGATGAATTTGATGAGGGAGGTGGTGATGATGAGCGTCCAGTGCATACCGTTCAGATAAACAGTTACAGTATCAGCCGGACAGAAATCACTTTTGAGCAGTATGACAAATTCTGCAATGCAACAGGCAGAAACAGACCTTCTGATAACGGGTGGGGAAGAGGAAACAGGCCGGTTATAAATGTAACCTGGGATGATGCTGTTGCATTCTGTACCTGGGCGGGCACGCAATTAGGAAGAAAAGTGCGGCTGCCCACTGAAGCGGAATGGGAGTATGCCGCACGCGCCGGTTTACCAAATATACGGTTTGCCGGTACCAACAGGTATGACCAGATAAATGATTACTTCTGGTACAATCTTAACAGTGGTGATAAAACAAATCCCGTGGGGCAGAAACTGCCAAATGCATTCGGGCTGTATGATATGAGCGGCAATGTATTAGAGTGGTGCAGTGACTGGTATGAAAGATCTTATTATAATGTAAGTCCGGTAAAGAATCCACAGGGACCGGCAACAGGAGTATACCGGGTTCTGCGCGGCGGAGCTTATATGGTTGGTCTGGGCGGCTGCCGGGTAGCAACGCGCAACAGTATGCTTCCGGAAACCCACTATAACTTTATGGGCTTCCGCGTAGTAAGTTCAGAATGAGGAATTGTGATGATTGTATTTCTGCCACGCATAATCAGATTTATATATCAAAGTATTAATGTAAAAATTTTTAAAGGATGCGCAACAGGTAACATTTAATGGGAAAAAACTTTAGTGAAAGAAATTTCCCCCTCTTGCATTTATGGGGAGAATGTGTTTTATTTGAAGTAAATAAATCAAAAAGTTTCGTGTTAAGAAGTATTAAAAACATATCGCTTGTTTTGCCGGGCCTGAGGGCTCAGGGTACTTCCTGCTCTTTTCTCCACCGACACCACCATCATCACCACTGCTGAGAATCTGATTCTCTGACCCGGCTGCAATCAGCAGCATCTTTCTAAAAATACTTATTCAAATACCTCTGCGATAACATTTTCGCGGGAAAAATCCGTTATATCAATATGAAAACACGATTACAACTTGCTATTCAAAAAAAAGGACGCCTTTCAGAAAAATCCACCGGGCTGCTTGCACGATGCGGAATAGAATTTGAAAACCACTCCGATAAACTTCTTATTGCGTGCGACTCATTTCCGCTGGATTTACTTTTCCTAAGAGATGATGATATACCCGAATATGTACAGGACGGCGTTGCTGATGTCGGAATTGTCGGGGAAAACGTTATTGCTGAAAAAAATGCAGTGGTGAGGGTAGTCAAAAAAACGGGCTTCGGCAAGTGCCGGCTTTCCATTGCGGGCCCCGAAGATGAACCCATCGCTTCTCCGGCGGAATTATCAGGGAGGCGCATTGCCACTTCATATCCCGTAATTCTGGGGGATTTTCTTAAACGGGAGGGAGTTTCCGCAGAAATTGTAGAAATCAGCGGCTCTGTTGAAATTGCTCCGGCCATCAGGATAGCAGAATATATATTTGATATTGTCTCTTCGGGTAATACCCTTCGATATAACAAGCTCACTGAATATATAAAGGTTCTGGACTCGGAGGCGGTTTTGATTGCAGGTAATAATAAGCCGCTTTCACCCGAAAAAGAATATATTCTTGCCCTGCTGCTGGAAAGAATTGAATCTGTTATGAAGGCAAGTGCTTCCAGATATATTATGATGAACGCGGCAAAAGAAAAACTCGGGACCGTGCTTGCTATCCTCCCTTCTATGAAAAGTCCCACCATTCTTCCGCTGGCGGACGGAACAAATGTTTCTGTACATGCTGTTATTCCGGCAGAGCAGAGGTGGGAACTGGTCAGCAGTCTTAAGAGTGCAGGGGCAACCGGAATTTTAGTTTTGCAAATAGCTAATGTGGTGCCATGAAACAGTATATATCAAAAAATATTGCACCTGAAAAACTTGCCGCTCTTTTACGGAAAAAGGGGAGTGATGACCGGACAATTTTTGCTTCCGCCGGCCGGATTGTGAGGAATGTTAAAAAGGAGGGAATACCTGCCGTGCTGCGGTATAATGCCCGTTTTGACAAAAATTATACTAAAGATATCCGGGTAAGCGAACATACCATTGCAACGGCAGAAAAGGTGATTTCAGCGCAGCTTAAAGCGGCAATAAAAACCGCAGTAAAAAACATTACAAAATTCCACTCCGGGCAGATACCCAGGGGTTACAGTATGGAGATAATGCCGGG
>CAYYJL010000513.1:0-2676 GCA_964472245.1 uncultured Ignavibacteriaceae bacterium
AGCAAGATCCGCAGCAAGATAGGAATCAATAATAGTTTCGGCGATCAGATTGTTGTTGTCAACCTGCAGCTTTTTATATATATCCGGTTCATTTCTTTTAACGGGTGAGAATTTGCTGTTCTTGAAGAATTCCTGGAGATGTTTCCGATCGAGCTTTAGATTGAATTGATCGAAATTAATTACACGTTTTTCAGCAAGTGTTTTTTCAATTTCATCGGCATTAACATATATCCCATAATTAATCCGGTCTTGAAGAGTCTTGATGATTGTTGTTTTGCCCGATCCGTTTGGGCCGGCAAACACTCTCATTCGCTTCACCGGCGATTAACTCAGCTTAAAGCGTGGAGGTAACTGTATGTTGGATTTTTCCAACCGGCGGATTATTTTTTTTTCTCCATTTGGGCTTATTTCCACAATACAGCCATCTTCTAATACTAAAAGAGGTAATTTGGAGTCTAAAGCATTAAGGTGGGCTTTGTAGGTACCAAGGATGACTGCCTCTACAATCTCAGATATCGCTGTCTTTTTTGAAAGCAGAGCATTCACAGCAGGGCTAACAACACCGGCAGCTACCAGATTTTCTATAATTTCATTATCATTTTTCATGGCGTAAATTTACGCATTTTCATTCTATTTGTCCACATACTCCCCCTCTACTCACCCTGCGCTGATGGTGAGGATATTGCCGGAAAGGGTTGCGGTGTATTGTGTGAGGGAGCGGGCTGCCGGGCCTTGCACTACTCCGCCGGAAAGATTAAATCTGCTGCCGTGACAATCGCAGGAAGATATACCTCCGCTGAATGGATTTATCTGGCAGCCGCTGTGCGTGCAGGATCTGCTGTATGCTTTGAATACTGTTTCTGACTGGCGGTAAATTAGGATGCCGGAGCTATCCAGTGAATTAGCCCCGAGTGCGGCAGTGCCACCGGCTGCATTAAGCGAAGCAAATTGCGATTGAGAAATATCTATAGTCACCGGGGATTTGCTGCCTCCTCCGCCGGGACCCACCGGACTTGATGTATCATCCGCACAGGAGCTTAAAAGCGCCCCGCCTGAAACTGCCAGCAGCATTACGCCGGCACCTTTTAATGATTTTTCCAGAAATTTTCTCCTGCTGCAAGTTTCACATGGTATTGTGTTGGCAGATGCATCGCTCATATAATTACAACCTTTTCTTTAAAAACCTGATTAATGGCATTTATAATATAGTCTTGCGGAAGTAAATTTGGCGACATAAAAATTTTTCTCCGGATTCAGAAAGGAAATAGATGAAAAAAATAATTCTCTATATAGCTCAATCTCTTGACGGCTGCATTGCCGGACCAAATGGGGAAATTGACTGGCTGCCGGAAACTCCGGGTGAAGACTACGGCTATTACGATTTTATAAAGCAGATAGATACAACCCTGATGGGTGCCAAAACATATGAATTTGTTTTAAGCGTAGATGATTTCCCCTACAAGGATATGCGGAACATCATCTTTACCCGTTCAAAATCCTTACCCCAAAGTGAGTATGTTGAATTTTGTGACCGGGATATTGTGCAATATGTATCCACATTAAAAGAAGGTGACGGGAAGGGCATTTGGGTGATTGGCGGAGGGCAGATTATTGCGCCGCTGCTGTATGCAAATTTAATAGACGAATTCTATATTGCAGTCTGTCCCGTGGTGCTGGGTCAGGGGATTCCGATGTTTCTGAATGGGGAACCCAGGGTGAAATTGGATCTGATATCAGCAAAAAGTTATCCATCCGGGTTGGTAATGCTCCATTACCAGCGAAAACAGCCCTGATTTTAGGATCGTGTTATGCCATTTCATACCGAAGTATGAGAAATAAGTGGGGGAAATTTAGTAAATTAAATAAAAGTTATTGGCGGATTATTTAAGCAGAGAGTCAGGTTATCATGGGTGAGATTGTTTACTGGACAATCATCCGGGCGGTAATTGTAGTTCCGATTGTATGGATAGCAAAAGGATACTTGGATTATCAGGTATGGTGGATGGCAGGAATGCTTACCCTGTATGGTGCCATAATTCATCCGGCTGTTATTGCCTATCACCGGTTCTCAGAATTAAATAAAGAGGTAATTGACGGAACCTTGTGCACCTCATGCCGCTATTTTGATAAGGGGTCTGTACTCTGCCAGAAACATGACGAACATCCCACGGTTAATTATCTGCCCTGCGAAGGGCTGGATTGGGAACCGGTACAACACGATCAGAACGATGAAAATATTTAGCAAATTAAAGAAAAAATTTAAACGCGATAAAAAACGCGTCATCTGGAGAATACTCTTCAACGGTGAAAATAATATGCTGCTTGAAGAGCGGGACCGTGATAAAAAAGAGGTATTCTTCTCAATTATAGATGTCAGCAGCTTTAAAACCGTTACCAATGATTTGCAGCAGGGGGAAAGGTTTTGGACCGGCGTTGAATCATTCTACGGTGACTACATTATCTTCCACGGATTTGCCAAACCGGATATGCCTTTCCACAAAGGAGTGCGGCTCTATTCCGTAAGCAGGAAGAAGATTTTGTGGGAGTTTGATGAGCTGCTTTTTTCATTTATTGATGAAGGAAAAATCTGGGTATATAAACCCGGGTACGATAATAAAACCTATATGAAGATTGAGCCGGAAATCGGGACGATAGAAGATGTTTCAGAGCCGGAAC
>CAYYJL010000514.1:0-2674 GCA_964472245.1 uncultured Ignavibacteriaceae bacterium
CATTGGTTAAAACGAATAAATTAATGCTGCTGAAGTAAATCCAACAGGATTTAAGCCGCTAAGAACCCTGCAGTTTACTCAGAATCTTATCGGTGAAACAGCTACCCCACCCACAGTTTTTTTCAGCCCGGGATAAGGATACCCGCCTTATTAACGGGCTTTGTTATTTTAGTATGTTTGCCTAATTTAACCATCATCAATTTTTTTCTGCGAGGGCATACGTGAAATACACTAATGAGACAATTATCAATCTACCAAGAGCACGGGTGATTGAGCTGTTTGACAGTTTTGAGAATATGAAAATATGGGCGAACTGTTCCAGTTATGAACATCTGAGCGGCACTCCGGGAGAGGTTGGGACTAAAACAAAAATGGAATACACCATGGGGAAGCGCAAAATGACGATGATTGAAACCATCACTAAAAAGAATCTCCCCGATGAATTTAACGGCACCTATGAAACTGACGGCGCATTTAACATTGTGAACAACCGATTTACTGAACTGGACGGCGGCAAGACACACTGGATATCCGAAAGCGAGTTTCAGTTTTCTAACTTTTTCATGAAACTGATGGGTAAGCTGATGCCGGGGGCTTTTAAGAAGCAGTCCCAGAAGTTTATGGATAACTTTAAGAACTTTGCTGAAGGACAAGGAGCGTAAATTTCGGCAGTATATACGATGTCCCGGTGTTATGCCGGGACCGTATATATCAAACTACAATTTTATATCAAGCGCTTTTCTGACAAAGCCGTCTGCACCGGCAATCATTTTCTGCGCCTCTTCATAGGATACACCTTTCTTTATCATCACCAGTGCGGATTTAACATGTCCGTTTGCTGCGTCTAATGCTTTTGCGGCATCATCATAGCCGGCACCCGTTATGGTCATAACAATCCGCCGTGCACGTTCAACAAGTTTTTTGTTGGTCATCTGCAGATCAATCATCATGTTTTCATATACCTTACCCATGCGTATCATGGAAGCAGTGGTGAGCATATTCAGGACAAGCTTCTGCGCGGTGCCGCTTTTCATGCGTGTTGAACCCATAACAACTTCCGGTCCCACATACGGACAGATGGGTATATCCACTTCCTTAATATCAAAATTTTCCCGCGGGTTGGTGGTAACATACAGCGTAACTGCGCCAAGCTCTTTTGCTTTTTTAACTGCACCGACCACGTAGGGAGTGCGGCGGCTTGCAGCAATTCCGCAGACAACATCCTTGCTTGTGACTCCCGCAGCCATAACATCATGTGCTCCGTTTTCCTCTTTATCCTCTGCCCCTTCCTGTGCGCGGAACATAGCTTCTTTTCCGCCGGCGATGTATCCTTCAATGAGCCCGAAGGGAGTCCCGAACGTAGGGGGACACTCGGAAGCATCCACAACTCCGAGCCGGCCGCTGGTGCCTGCGCCAAAATAGAGAAGCCGTCCGCCGTTTTTGAGGGCGTGCACTATGGCATCAACCGCTTTTTCTATCCAGGGGAGTTCTTTTTCCACAGCCAGTGGGACCAGTTTATCCTCATTGTTAATAATGGTGATAATCTCCGCCGTGGAGGCCAGATCAATATTAAGTGAATTAGGGTTTCTTTGTTCTGTTGAAAGTGCGGCAATTTCGTTAAAAAGAGCCGATCCGGATGCTGATTGTGACATATACCTGAAAAAAAATTAAAATTACAGGGTGTAATATAACCATGAATACTGTCTGAATCAGGATTTACAGGATTCTAGGATTTACAGGATGCCTTCGCCGGTCAGTGAGCAAAGTCAAACTGCAGGCACCGGCCTTCTTCCGGTCAGTAAGCCAAAAATTCTGAATCAGGATTTACAGGATTTCAAGATTTGCAGGATGGCTTTGCTTGGTCAGTGAGCGGAGTTGAACCGGGGGAGGGACAGAACTATGTAAAGAAATGAAGAAAATCACAGTATAGTGTGATTATACTTGATTAACAGTACAATATTACTTATTTTTGACTTAAAAATCACAGTATAATGGTAGTTAAGCATATAGGAGAGGCAATAAAAGCCCGGAGGAAAGAACTTGGTATCACTCAGCCGCTATTGGCAGAGTTGGCCGGGGTGAGTGTTAATACTCTTTATAAATTTGAAAGGGGGCAAGGGAATCCCTCGCTTGAAGTTGTCTATAAAATTGCAGAGGTGCTGGGAATGGAAATAACACTTGCAGTTAAAAGGAGCAGGTAATCTATGAGAAGTGTGGAGGTGTACCGGAACGGTGTTCCGGCAGGAATATTAACGGAAGTAAACAGAAAGCGGTATATATTCCGGTACAACAGGGAGTATATACTGAATGCTGATAATTCTCCGGTTAGTCTTACACTGCCCGTAACCGGTGAGGAATATACAAGTGAATACCTCTTCCCCTTTTTTTATAATCTACTTAGTGAGGGGGTAAACAAGAAACTGCAATGCAGGCACCTGCACATTGATGAGGATGATCATTTTGGCCTGTTGATGGCTGCAGCACAATATGATACAACCGGTGCTGTAAATGTAAAACCCCTGGCGGCGCCATGAATTATGACAAGTTAGGCTGCTGTCCGGGTACATTAGCGGAAGGATTTGCAACGTACAGTCCCGGCTGCCTGCGCAAACTGTTTGACAAAAAAAAAGTACATCATGTCCTGCCGTATGACTCTCCCGGAAAAAGAGGGGAG
>CAYYJL010000515.1:0-2667 GCA_964472245.1 uncultured Ignavibacteriaceae bacterium
CTGGCAAATGCCTCAAAACAACCTTTTTTTCCGCAACCGCATACAGGACCCGTTGTATCATACGTAATATGGCCGATTTCTCCGGCAAAATTATTGGCTCCGCGATAAACAGAGCCATTAAAAATCAGCCCGCCGCCTATGCCTGTACCCACATAAACCACCAGGACATTTTTCTTCCCCTTGGCTTTATCGAAGTGAAGAACCCCTAATGCGGCCAAATTTACATCATTTTCAATAATTACGGGGAGTTTTGTGTATTTTTGTAATTCTTTTTTAATATTATAATTTTTTAATCCGAGATTCGGTGCCATAGAAATGATGCCGGATGGAGGATCAACAAACCCCGGTACGCCGAGACTGATTCCCTTAATCTGGGATTCTTTAATATTGTTTTCGGCAAGGAGTTTTTGGACCGTTTCATAAAGTGCAAGTGCATAGGTGGGTTTCCCCTTTTCAACCTTTGTGCTTTTTTTGGTCGTGGCTACAATGCCTTGTTTGGAATTCATAAGCGCACCAAGAATTTTTGTGCCGCCCATATCAATGGTAATAATATAATCAGTCATAGGACCTCCGGTTTACGGTTTCACAAAGGAGAATAACGTATTTCTAAAAATATAAAAGTTGCCCCATTAAAAAAATTCGGGCAAAATTATCTTCAGGATAAAAATATTCTGCTGAAGATTGCCGAGACAGTTAATCCCGGCAGTGATGATGTTTTGGTTGAAATAGGCCCTGGAACCGGTGCATTAACGGAGGTTCTCAGAGGACTGCCGCAAGTGTACTATGCTGTGGAAATTGACCGCAGGGTGATTCTTGATTTAGAAATAAGTTTTCCTGAAGTTAAAATTATTGAAGCGGATTTCATGAAATATGACCTTGAAGGGCTGTTTCATTCGGTAAAAGGAAAAAAACTCACAATTGCAGGAAATATTCCATATAATCTCACTTCCCCTATACTATTTAAGTTGCTGGAAAATCGTGGAATTATCTCAACGGCAACGATGATGATTCAGCTTGAAGTTGCGGAAAGAATCGCAGCCAAACCGGGCTCAAGAAATTCCGGAATTTTAAGCACTTTGGCTCAAACCTTCTGTAGTGCGGAACTGTGTTTTAAGGTATCCCGAGAAGCATTTTTCCCCAAACCTGATGTAACCTCAGCTGTGATTAAACTTACCTTTGATGGCAGAAATCCGGAAATAGAATTCGACTTTTTCAGACGGATGGTAAAAGCAGCTTTTTCTAAAAGAAGAAAACAGCTGAAAAATTCCTTTAAGGGAACTGAATTTGAGGAATATTTGTCTGATACTGAAATGCCGGTAAACATGATGATGCGCCCGGAGCAGCTGACATTGCCGGATTTTTACAGCTTATATACATATTTTTTAAAACGAGTAAACAATAACCCGTCGCATGAATAAAACTAAATATTTGCAGAGTCTGACGCCCACTGATCTCTCCGTTATCGGATTCTACATTTTCCTGACCATCATGAATCTGATTTTCATGAACCGAGTACCCGAATGGGCTGTGCTCATATTGGTAAATATACTTGTCATGGCATTGGTGATATATATTGCCAATGCGCACAGAAAGAACAATTCAATTATCATCAGGCAGATACACTACTGGTACCCCGCTCCGCTGATTCTGCTGACCTTTAAGGAATTATACCTGATGATAAAACCAATCAGAGGTATAGATTACGATTCCACCCTGATTGCCATTGACCGCTGGATGTTCGGTACCGACCCCACGCATGCCCTCTATGCAATTGCTCATCCTGTTTTAACGGAATTCCTGCAAATTGTGTACGCAACCTTTTATTTCCTCCCAATGATTCTGGCAGCAGAGTTAGTCCGCCGCCATATGTATAAAGAGGCACAGTATGTTATTTTTGCCACTGTGTACGGATTTTTTGTTTCGTATATAGGGTATTTTCTTGTTCCTGCAATCGGTCCGCGGTTCACCCTGCATACATTTGAGCTTACCAATGCAGAACTGCCCGGCTTATGGGTGACTAATTTTCTTAGAGAAATGATTAATACGGGCGAATCCGTTCCGGCAGGTACCCTGAATCCCGCAGAGGTAGTACAGCGTGATGTGTTCCCTTCCGGGCATACAATGATGACAGCAATAATAATGTATCTTTCCGTTGTATATAAGGCAAAGAGCAGGTATTTTCTTCTTGTCTGCGGATCGCTGCTTATCTTTTCAACTGTTTATTTACGGTATCATTATGTTATAGATGTGATCGGCGGGCTTGTATTTATGCTCATTTCCTTATCCACCGGTTATTATATATTTAACAAATGGAACTCTTACACACAATTTGATTATGGAAAATCCTTTGGACAAAAAAACTGAAGTAAAAAGAATATTTGATTCCATTGCCGGAAGCTATGATTTCCTCAACCACCTTCTATCTGCCGGTGTGGATTTTTACTGGCGCAAAAAAGCATTAAAAATATCCGGAGTATCACCTGATACCATCCTGCTGGATGTTGCCTGCGGCACCGGTGATTTTGCAATTGAAGCCAGAAAACAAGGAGTCAAAAAGATATTTGGTGCGGACTACTCCGGCAATATGCTCCGCTATTTTAATAAAAAGAGTGACTGGATTATCGGCAACAACGTACAGCTTGCAGCAGAACATATGCCCTTTGCAGA
>CAYYJL010000516.1:0-1203 GCA_964472245.1 uncultured Ignavibacteriaceae bacterium
TATGCCTCTTTGCGCAGGACAATTTTGCTTGCAGTGTTAATGGATATCTTTGTATATAATTCCGCACTGTATATAGCAGAACATACCTATTCCTTTTTTAAGAATTTCCGCGGATTCCCTGATTTTGCTCTTGGTATAGTATATACTGTTCCGGTAGCTATACATATTTTCAGTTCTGCACTGTTCCGGGTTTACCGCAGGGATAGGATTCCCGTACTGCCTGTCATTTTTGCCACCATGCTGAGCTTTTTGCTGCTGGCTACCACAACGTTTTTCTTTAAGGATTTTGCTTACAGCAGAGGACTGTTGCTCCTGGCATATGCACTGATATTTTCTACCCTGGTGGTATGGCGTGCCGTTCTTAAACTTTTTGCAGGCGTTGGAAACGAGACATTGCGCCCCACTATACGCACATTAATAGTCGGTGAAACGGCTGAGGCAGATAAACTAGTCTCTCGTTTATCGGGTAAATATCCCCTGTACCACACCGTAGTAGGGATAGTTACACCGGAGCAAACCGTATCGGGGACACTTGTCAGGCAGGTTCCCGTTTTAGGACCTGTTTCTGCCATTGCAAAGGTTATCAGGGAAAACCGCATTTCAGAGATTATTTTCTGCCCTCAGGGAATGTCCTACAATCTGATAATGTCCATAATTTCCAATACAAGCAAAAATAACCTGGAATTCCGCATTGCCGGTGGAAAATTAGACTTTTTGGTAGGCAAACACTCCGTTTCCCTCACCGAGGATGTGCCTCTGATTGAAATTTCCTACAATATTACCCTGCCTGTTAATAAAGCGGTAAAATCGCTCTTTGATTTTTTAGTATCTCTCATTCTTCTTATATTGATGATGCCCCTGGTTTACGTGTTTACAAAGGTGACCGGGAAAGGGCAAAAATTGTTCGGCATGTTAAAGCACATCCCGAAAGTTTTGGGCGGAAGAATGAGTCTTGTTGGTCCTAAAAGTGCGTCTTATATTGAAGGTCTGTACGTAGGAAAACCCGGCATTACGGGTTTATGGTTCATAGAAGAACCTGAAGATGAAAACACTCTGGCAGTATATTATGCCAAGAATCAGAATATCTGGCTTGATATGGATATTCTGGGTAAAACATTAGCAAAACTATTGAAGAATTGATTTTTTTATGGCAAAGAATTACCTTGAATTTGAAAAACCCATTGTGGAGCTGGAAGAAAAACT
>CAYYJL010000516.1:1213-2648 GCA_964472245.1 uncultured Ignavibacteriaceae bacterium
GCGGAGATGAAAAAAATGTCTGACACATTATCTATTGACGGCGAAATTCTCCAGATTGAAAAGAAGGTGAATGAATTGAAAGAGAGTATATACAAAGGATTGACCAGATGGCAGAGGGTACAGCTGGCACGGCATCCGGAACGGCCGTACACGCTGGATTATATATATCTGATGACAGATAGATTTGTGGAATTGCACGGCGACCGTGGATTCAAGGATGATAAAGCAATTGTTGGCGGCTTTGCACAGCTCGGTGACCAGAAAGTAATGATTATCGGTCATCAGAAGGGGAGAGATACAAAATCAAATTTATACCGCAACTTTGGCATGGCTAACCCGGAAGGATACCGCAAAGCACTCCGGTTGATGAAACTGGCTGAAAAATTTAATAAACCGGTGATAACGATGCTTGATACGCCCGGTGCTTTTCCGGGGCTTGAAGCGGAAGAGCGCGGTCAGGCAGAAGCAATTGCAAGAAACCTCTTTGAGATGGCAAAACTTCGTGTGCCGATTATCGTTGTCATTATTGGTGAGGGAGCCAGCGGCGGGGCGCTAGGCATTGGTTTGGGAGACAGAATCCTTATGCTGGAAAATTGCTGGTATTCGGTTATCAGTCCGGAATCATGCTCAAGTATATTATGGCGCAGCTGGGAATACAAAGAGCAGGCAGCTGAAGCACTTAAACTGACGGCACCTGATCTGGTTGAGCAGAAAGTCGTGGATCGCATCGTTCCTGAACCGCTCGGCGGGGCGCATAAAAATCATGAGGAAGCAGCAGCAACACTCAAATCTGTCCTGTTGGAGGAACTGCAGCAGCTGCAGAAAATTAAAACCGATAAACTGATAGAAAACCGCATAGAAAAATTTGCTGCAATGGGTTCGTATATAGAGTAAAAAATCTGAATCAGGATCAGGATTTAAGGATTAGAGGATTTGCAGGATTCTTAAAATTGGAGAAGCGCATTAATGTGTGTCTCCAATGGCACACGGATGACGCAGATGCTAAAGAACACGGATTTTCACGGATCAGAAATTTGCCCGCAGATCACGCTGATTAACGCAGATTTAATCAAAATCCCCCTCCCATTGCTTTCACACCATTCCCGCATAACGCGGATACTGCGTAACACGGATTTTCACGGATAGGAAATTTGCCCGCAGATCACGCTGATTAACGCAGATTTCATAATAATACCCCCCATTACTTTCGCGCTATTCCCGGATGACCTCCCCGTTTTGGCATAAATCTTTATTTGAGTATCACCCTCTTTTTTCGTAACTTACTAATCTTTTTATTTTGGATTACTGTATGATATTCAGCATGACCGGATTCGGAAAATCTTCCGGTGCGGTAAACGGACATTTTTTTGAGATAGAGATAAAAAGTGTCAATAGCCGCTTTTTGGAGCTTTCCGTGCGGCTGCCCAATACCTTG
>CAYYJL010000517.1:0-2645 GCA_964472245.1 uncultured Ignavibacteriaceae bacterium
AATTATGTATCCGGGTACTTACGGAGAATCAGAATCTCTGACGGATATTTTGATTTAGAGTGGATTCCATGGTTTGTTGATGATATATTTCAGCATATTCGTTACTATGCATGGGCATATGACTGGAAAAACAATCAGATTTACGCATCAGTATATAGACCCGGTACCCCCCGCATCGGCAGAATAGGAAGGTATCCTGCCAGGTATCTTGATGCTGCCGGAACTATTGTTTCACCGGATATCGGTCCTGCTAACAGGTATAAATCTCTTTCGTTCAAACTGGATCAGGGTACAGGAACAACTACTTTTAGGCCCTTTTTATTTGGTTATAATAAAAATGCACGGACATGGGACACTTTAGCAGCTGGTTTTAGTACTCCGCTGGATTTAACACAGTTTAATCCTTCGGTATACACTCTGCTGCGGGTTCAGGCAACCATTACAGATTCATCTTACTCACAGGTTAATCCGTTAAAGGTGAGTGAAATGCATCTGGATTATGACGGCTTGCAGGAAATACTGCTGCGTAAGGAAACTTTTACTTTTTCACCGGATTCACTCCTGCAGGGATTGGATATCAACCTGCAAATGAAAGTATTTAACTACGGCGATGTTGTATCAGATACAGTTTCAGTTAAGTTCTATCTAAATGATGATGATATACCGTTTCATACTGCAGGCATTTTGATTCCCGGGAATGGTGAAACACCTATTTCTACTTCGATTAATACTTCACCGATGATATTTGAACAAAAAGTAAGAGCTGTTGCCGAGGTGAAGACACCGGAGTATTACACATTTAATAATATCATCAATCAAAAGTTTTTTGTCGCAAGGGACAGTATAAATCCTCAGTTCAAAATAACATTTGATGGTAAAGAGATCATTAATGGTGATATTGTCTCCAAACGGCCGGAAATTTTTATAAGTTTACAGGATAACAGTCCGTTGCCGCTGGATACAACATTGTTTACTTTAATCTTTGACAATATTCCGATGAGTTATTACCGGGATAAAATAGATTTTGATTATATACCGTATCCAAACAGCGAGGCGCAGCTTACATGGAAACCAACCCTCTCTAAGGGCCGGCATACCTTGGATATATTGGCAAAAGATGCTTCCGGTAACTTTTTTGATTCCACGTACCTGCGGACAGTCTTTTTCGTCTATGATGTGGATGATATTGATATTGTATATAATTACCCGAATCCATTTGCCTCCGGCACATATTTCACCTTTGAACTGAGGGGTACCAATACTCCGGAGGAAATTAAAGTGAGAGTGTATACAGTGGCAGGCAGATTAATTCGGGAACTGAAATTTGACAAAACCATGTACGATATAAACTTTAATAAAATATATTGGGATGGTAGAGATCAGGATGGCGATCCTATCGCTAACGGAGTTTATATATATAAACTTATTTCTAAATTCCCTGATAAAACAAAAACAATAACCAAAAAACTGGTTAAAATGGATTAATAGCAAAAGGCATCCGAAATCGGATGCCTTTTACTTTTTATACTATTGATATTGCGGGGTTTCAGGTGCTTGATTTGGTTCTCCTTTTTTCCGCCCGAAAATTGAGAATCTTGCACGAAGCGACTCAATGGTAGAATACACAATAGGTACGATTACTAAGGTCAGGATAAGTGAACTTGTTAATCCGCCAATTAAGCCCCATGCCAATCCTGTTTTCCACTCAGACCCGGCTGAGGAAGAGAGTGCAATAGGGAGCATACCAAAAATCATGGTAAGGGTGGTCATGATAATCGGCCGGATTCTGGTTTTACCTGCATCCAAAATTGCATCATAAAGACCAAGCCCTTCACTGCGGGCAGCATTGGTACGATCTACCAAAAGAATAGCGTTTTTGCCGACCAGGCCCACCAGCATAATGATACCCAATATAGTAAATATGCTGAGTGCCTTCATGGTCAGCGCAAGCGCAAGTAATGCGCCAATCATTGCTAAGGGGACAGAGAATAAGACAACGAACGGATATATAAATGAATCATACAGGGCCACCATGATGAGGTAGGTGAATAAAACTGCAGCAAGCAGTGCTAACCCAAGACTGGCAAATGATTCCTTTTGATTCTTTACATCTCCAACAAATCCCGCGGTTATCCCCTTGGGAATCGGGAGTGATGGTATTACCTGCTCTATTTCCTGTGATATAGTTCCACTTGGTCTGCCAGCAACCTGTGAAAAAAGTTGAACTGAGCTGTTTCTGTTTTGTCTCTGCAGCTTTGTCGGTCCGGTGGAACGCTGAATTGAAGCAAACTGCGCTAGTTCAATAGATTGACCGCGTCTGTTCATTATAGAAATTCCCGCAAGGGAAGTTGTTTTGCTGCGGTCAAATTCATCCAATTGAATACGTATCGCATATTCATTGGAACCCTCCCGATACTTAGAGTCATCATCTCCATTCAAAGCAATACGGAGCGTGGCGCCAACCTCAGCAATGCTTAAACCAAAGTAATTGAGCTTTTCTCTGTCAATCACAATTCTTGTTTCAGGATTTCCTGATTCGGTTGAAAGTCGTACATCTGCAGTTCCGGGAATCTTTCGTACAGCGTCCTGAACCAACAGCGCGGCATGATATACGCTGTCAATGTCATCTCCACTGATAACCATTT
>CAYYJL010000518.1:0-2645 GCA_964472245.1 uncultured Ignavibacteriaceae bacterium
ATTGTCAGCAGGGTGAGGGTTATTGCATCCCTGTCAAAATAAACTCCAAATCCCTTTTCGTCAAAAAGATATTTTGTTGGAATGGCGGCCATGGACCAGCCAACCGAAAAGAGGAGTGCAACCAGCCCGCCGTTAAGAAAAGCAGAGCTCAGGTTTTCATCCTGCCATTTTTTGGTAAAAATAATTAACAGAAACACCAGATGGAGTGCGAAAATAACTGCGGTTATCATGAACGCTGCCTTTGATTATTGTGCATAACAAATATTATTGCCCCGATGCTTGCAAATATAGAATTTGTAATGAGATTACTAAGAAAATACACAATTGTGTAGGTGAAAGAAAAACCGTGAATTTTGATTTGTGTGCTGATGTCTTCCAGAATTTTGATGGATTGTTCTGATTCCGGTAATCCCAATTCTTTGATGATGCGCACTGCTTCAGGAAGGAATAAAACAATGTTATTAGTTTTGAAAATAAAGGTGAGTAGTGTTTCTATAAACATCATGAACAGAGCTGCAAATGCTGCTGTTTTTAATCCGGTCAGCCATGCCGAAGGGAGCAGACGTTCAGTTTTTTCCGGATGAAGTCTTACATCAAATTTTATAGCAAGAAATGCACCCGCCGGCAGAATGAAAAAGAATAATATCTGCAGTCCCGGTATGCTTAACAAAGCTGCCAGACCGAAACCTACAACAAAAGGGGGAGTGAAAAGTTTTTCTATTCTGCTCAATGAACCATCTTTACTTTATTTCCTGGATAACAATTTTACTGCCGTATATAAGATATACTGTTTTATTTAATATATGAAAACTATCGGGTATTTTGCCCTGCGGCAGAGATATTTCAATGTTCGTCTGTTCAATTTCACGAATGCCTCTTGATATAACAGTTGTATCTGTGAGACTGTAAATTCTTCCATTCGATATCTGATGATTTGTTTCACCGGATATCCTGACAGCGGAATCAAACTCCAGAAAATGATCAAACAAAACAAGATCATCCTGAGTCCGGACTGCAATAATATTTTCATCGGCAGTTACTTTTTCCGGATGAATAAAACTGATAACAGGAACAGTTGTGGGATCTGCTTTCCGCAGAAAGTTAAAATTCCTGTCGAACCCTGCCAGGGTGTTAGTCTTATTATCACAAACCCAGATATTCCCGAAACCATCAACCGAAAGAGATACCGGGGAGGGGAACTGCATCCCTTCCCGGGCTGCATCAAGTTTTAGCTCAGAACGGAAGTTTAACAGCCGGTCGTATATCTTAACAGAACGTGCTGCCCTGTCCAATATATATAATGAGACTCCCTTAAATACTATATCAACCGGTTCCTGCAGGGAAGAAGCAGCAGTCCCGAATCCGGAAACCCGTTTAATTTCTGCTCCCTCGGGTGAAGATTGTACAATCTCCAAAGTTTTGGCATCTATAAAATAAAAATTACCTGATTGATCCCGGCATATAAGGAGTGGTTCCGAGCTGAGAGTTATACTGGATTGCTGCGCAAAAAGGTATCCTGAACCCGCGGTTAATTCAGCTAAAATCCAAAATAAGAGCACGAAAAAGCTGGTTTTTCTGCCCGCTGATTTGTTAATTTTCATTCCGGAAAAATAGCTAAACTGCCTGTTAAATGCAGGTATGGAGGAAAAAACTGCCCAATTTTTCTGATTATTTTCATATTAATAATTTTAAATGTAAATTTCATGTCTGAATATTAAAAAAATTGTCCTGTGGTGTAACTGGCAACACGTCTGACTCTGGATCAGAAGAGTCTAGGTTCGACCCCTAGCAGGACAGCTCCAAAGCCCTCCCAATGCGGAGGGTTTTTTGTTTATATGGGATAACATAATTTTTGCTAATTTCTGCAGACTGTTTAAATATGTATCATTCCTCTCAGGTTTGATTAAATTTTCAATAGAAAGAGTTTAACACTACGGATGGACAATTTGTCCGGCAGCATCTGAAAACCTTAATTATTTCTCAAAATTCCAATTCCCTTGCGTATATAAGAGTAATTATTTAACTTGCTTTATTGTGTTCCATAACTAAGTAACGTTCATAAAAAATAGAGGTAAATGATGTCAAATCATGCTACATTCATCCCGGCAAGGTGGATAACAGCACTCTTTATACTGACAATATTTTTCAGTATTGAAGTAAGTGCTCAAATAACACCTTTGTGGGAAAAATCTCAGGCAACAGCATCGCTGCCTTCTTATATTGGCACAGCCAACAATGAGAGGGGATTCGGCTATGGTGTTGTTAATGGTAACCCACGGCTCTATATTGCTACCGTAACAAATGGTGCCAAAGGAATTATCATGAATGCACTGACAGGTGATTCTGTCGGTGTTCTTTCAGGAACCGGAATAACCGGTGGTACATTAACACTCACTGATTTAGAAGTTTCAGCTGATGGAATTATTTTTGGCTGTAATCTTGTAACTTCTTCCTCGGCTACAGCTCCTTTTAAAATATATAAGTGGACTTCAGAATCAGCAGATCCTGTTGTTGCTGCAACTTGGGAAACAGGAACGATGCGGTTGGGTGATAAATTCACCGTTGTTGGTTCTGCATCTGACAATTCATTAACCATTTATGCTGCCCATGCTGCATCCTCAGGTACTATCAGATATGTTAAATTT
>CAYYJL010000519.1:0-2644 GCA_964472245.1 uncultured Ignavibacteriaceae bacterium
CAATAACCAGACTCTGAATACCGCTGCCGAAGTTTGCCGAAGCATCAGCACCGGGGACCTTATTAAATGCACCAAACACTGCACTGCCGGAAAGAGGAGTATATATATCTGCATAAAAAAGTGAATTTGCACTTTCAGTAGCAATGATTACTCTTGTTGTATCGGCTGCCTTAACATATGCAGCTATGGTGTTTATCCTGCCGCCGTAAACTTCTTCAACAGCCGGAGCACTCAGCTGAGCGAATAAAACGGGTGAAAGCAGCATTATAACCGCTTCCAGTGTATGTAATAAGTTTTTCATAATAACCTCTCTGATTGTTTCGTATGCAATCTACAATGATATAAACAGTATTACCGTGATGTTTTTCACAATCACTCCTGTATATATACACAATTGTGATGAATGCAACAGAGGCAGTCTATATATATCACACTTTCGTGTGAACATCTGCCATACTGCTCCGCAAGGGTCACACCATAGTGTTAGTTTCCGTAACACTGATTATCATCGTTAAAACTTTTATTCCGTGCGGACAAAAAATTTCTTTTTTCATAATGTCCCATTCCCCTGCTTCCGTTGCGGAAGACCTCCTTCCCGGTTAATTTCTTCACAATTTGGTCATCGTGTGGCATGGTTTTTATATAGATTTTCAGCCCGATTTTGCGTAACTTAGTATTTTAAATTTTTTTCAAGAAGATGCAGATAGGTATAGTAGGACTACAAAACAGCGGGAAAACCACACTTTTCAGAACTCTTTCCGGACAGGAAGCAGATCAGTCTAAAGCTGACGGAGGAAGAGGTGTGATAAAGGTACCCGATTCCCGTTTAGACAAACTTAGTGCCATGTTTAATCCTAAAAAGCAGGTTAATGCGTTTTTAGAGTTTATTGATATCCCCGGTTTACAGGTTTCAGATACTGGTAAAGTGAAAATTACCTCAGATTTTCTTAACAAAGTCAAGAATAACGATGCTTTGCTGCATGTAGTCCGTCAGTTTGCCAATGAAGCTGTTCCCCATCCGGAAACCACCGTTGACCCTTTCAGGGATATTGAGTTTTTGGAGACTGAATTCCTCCTCAATGATATGGCGATGATTGAAAACCGCCTGGAAAAAATTGAAAAGGATATCAGCAAAACCAAAAGTGATCAGCTGGCCAGAGAGCTGCCGGTATTTAAGAAACTGATGGAACATATTTCCGGCGAGGTACCGCTGCGTTTGCTGGATTTAGATGAAAATGAAAAAAAGATAATATCAGGTTATCAGTTCCTCACGATAAAACCGCTGATTATCGGTTTAAATCTTGATGAAAATTCAAAAAACGAAGCTGAAAAAATAGTTGCGGAAATAAGTACCCGGTTTGAAAAATCCAGACTGATGGTTATTCCTTTCTTTGCTCAGTTTGAACTTGAGCTGGCAAATCTCTCTGAAGAAGAAGCGGCCGTCTTTATGGAGGATATGGGCATAACAGAGTCCGCACTGGCAAGAATCATCCGTAATGCGTATACCCTGCTCGGGCTTCATTCATTTTTTACGGTGGGTGAGGACGAGTGCCGCGCCTGGACAATAAAATTGAAAGACACCGCTCAGGATGCAGCCGGAGCCATTCACTCAGATTTTTATGCAAAATTTATCAGAGCAGAAGTTGTTCATTATGAAGACCTGCTTAAATATGAAACCCTTGCAAAATGCAAAGATGCCGGTGTGTGGCGTCTGGAGGGTAAGGAATATATCGTTAAAGACGGCGATATACTAAATATCCGCCACAGCGGATAAAGTTTCCCCAATACAGCACCATTTACGAAATTTATATCAATTAACGGAAATCATTTGATTCATAAAGAAAAAATCAGAAACATTGCAATTATTGCCCACGTAGATCATGGTAAAACCACTTTGGTGGACCATATCCTTAAACAGACCGGTGCCTGGAGGGAAAATCAGCAGGTTGAAAAAAGGATTATGGATTCCAATGACATTGAAAAAGAACGCGGCATCACCATCCTCGCAAAAAATTTAAGTGTTCACTACAAAGATTTTAAGATTAATATTGTTGATACCCCGGGCCACGCAGATTTTGGCGGAGAAGTGGAACGTACACTCAAAATGGTGGACGGAGTACTTCTTTTGGTTGATGCAGCAGAGGGACCGCTGCCTCAGACTAAGTTTGTACTTAAGAAATCATTAGACCTGGGTCTTAAGCCGATTGTTGTTATCAACAAAATTGACAGAAAAGATGCCCGGCCGGATGAAGTGCTCAATGAGGTTTTTGATTTATTTGTCTCCCTCGGTGCAACTGATGAACAGCTGGATTTTCCATTTGTGTACGCAATTGCAAAACAGGGTATCGCCAAAATAAATCTCACCGACCCGGATGAAAACCTTCTTCCGCTCCTCAATATCATCCTGGAAAAAATTCCTGCCCCCGCTGTAGATGAAAAGGCACCATTCCGTATGCTTATCTCTGCAATAGATTATAACGATTACCTTGGCAGAATTGGCATCGGGAAAATTCACTATGGCGAAGTTAAGATTGGTGATGATGTTATCCTGATTCCGCGCGAAGGAAATAAACTGAAAGTCCGGCTTGCCAAACTTTATGTTTATGATAATATTATAACCGTTGGGACAACAAGTATGAGAACG
>CAYYJL010000520.1:0-2640 GCA_964472245.1 uncultured Ignavibacteriaceae bacterium
TATGAAGTGCTCAAGCATATGGAATCCGAACCGTTCTGGCTTTCAGATATGGTTGTTAAGGGCTCAAAGCGGATAAAAGAAACTGACCTTGCAAATATTATCTCTTCAGAGTTAAACAAAAAACTCACTGAATTTGCACTTAAAACCTCTCCGGGTTGGGCTGAACTTTCATTTATAAATACTTTCAGGGAGAACCCCTCATTACGCCAGCTCCTTCTCGGATGGGTGTTCAGCAGCATCCTTAACCAGCACGGATTTGCGTATACATTGGCTAAAAGTGGTGTTGAGCTCAAGCTTCATCCAATCTTCCAGCAATTGACCGATAGTTCCGCCAAACAAATTAAAAAAGCAAAGTTTTCCCCATCAATTCTTTATCAGATGATGATGGTTCTGAAAAAGAAGATTCTGAATTAATGACGTTTCTTAACCCCGCATTTTTATTCGGCCTGCTCGCAGCAGGTATCCCCATATTGATTCACCTGCTGAACCTCCGCAAACTGCAGCGGGTGGATTTCAGCACACTGAAGTTCATTAAGGAACTTCAAAAAAATCAGATCAGAAAAATTAAACTGCGCCAGTGGATTTTACTTGCGCTCCGGGTTTTGTTTATCCTCTTTCTGGTGACTGCATTTTCCAGGCCTGCTCTCAAAGGTGTGGCTATTGCCGGAGTAACTTCTTCCGCAAAAACAGGTACTGTTATTATATTGGATAACAGCCCGAGTATGGAAGTAATTGATACGGACGGCTCACTGTTTAATAAGGCAAAATCTGCAGCCCTGAGTCTGCTGAATACGATGCAGGAAGGTGACGAAGCAGTTTTAATAACAACCACCGCAAACAATCCTTCACTTTTCCTTTCAAAAAATATATCTGAAGTAAAAAAGGCAGTGCGGGACCTGCAACTCAGCGGCATGAAAGGCAGCATACAGGATGCGCTGTTACTTGCAGCTCCTTTGCTGGAGTCATCTGCTAATTTTAACAAGGAGATTTTCATCTTTTCCGATTTCCAGACGGCCTCCCTGCCGGAAGAAAAAGATATTGTTAATTTATCACCCATGCTGAATGAACGGATGCATATATATCTGATGCCTGTTCACAAACAGGGAATATATAATGCTGGCATTGATGAGCTGCGCATCAATTCAGAGATTTTTGAGCCGGGTAAAAATATCAGCGTTACTACTGTTGTTACTAATTATTCAACCTCCCGCCAGGGGAGTTTTATTTTATCCCTTTATGCAGGTGAGGGGCGGGTAGCACAAAAAAGCATCGCGGTTAATGCATTGGCATCAGTTTCCGCAGATTTTGAGATACCGCTTCCGGCGGGCGGATATTCAACAATCTCTGCTGTTTTGGAGGATGATGATATACTGGCAGATAATAACCGTTACGAGGTTATATACTCCCCGGATAAAATGAACATTCTGCTGCTCTATGATACCCCTGCGGATGCACTGTTTCTGAAAACCGCTTTGGAAACAGCGTTTGAAGGGAAATCCTTTTCCGTAACATCGAGGGCATCATCATCCGCTGCGGGAATAGATTACAGCCAATACAATGCAGTGTTCCTGGTTACGGGTTTTACTCCCGTCCCCGTAGAGAGTTTAGTTGAATATATACAGTCCGGCAAGGGCGGGCTTTGTGTTTTCCCCTCCTCAGCGGCAAGACCGGATGTTCTTTCTGAAACTCTTAAACGCCTGTCACTTCCTCCGGCTGGTATTCTTGCCGGCTCTCCGGGTTTTAATAAATCCCCCGTCCGGTTTGATAAAGTGTATATGGAACATCAGTTATTCACCGGCATATTTGAAAAGAATAAAACCGCAGCCAATTCTCCGGATATATACGCCTATTATCAAATCTTTGCTCCTGCGGCGGGAAAGCCCATCATCACGCTTGCAGATAACTCTTCATTTCTTTCAGAGTACAAACTGGAGGCGGGTAAAATTCTGCTCTTTTCCGTCCCTCCGGATCTGCGGTACAGCACGCTCCCCCTTACCGGTCTCTTTGTTCCACTTGTGTACCGTTCTGCATACTACCTTGCCGGCTCCAATGCAAAGGAACCCTCATTGATAACCGGTACGGAATTGCTGATGCACACAGGCAATGCAAAAAAAGATATTCTTAAAATTGCTTTACCCGGAGGAAAAGAGGAATTTGTTGATGACACCCGTCTTTCTGGCAGCTACTTCTCCATTAAACCTGCGCAGTATCCTGGTATATATACCCTGCTTGGCGGAAGTTCTATCCTTAAAAAATCTGCCGTCAATGTCTCGCCTCAGGAGTCAGGCGCAGAAAGGTATGATGATAATTTCCTCAAGGAGTATTTTGTTAAAACAGGTGCGGCAAATGCCCCGGTCTTTATCCCGTATTCTTCTGATATATCAGAGTCGGTTCAACAGGCAAGATTTGGCACTGAACTCTGGAAGTTTTTCCTCATTCTTGCCCTCATAACCGGTTTGACCGAAATGGCTGTGGCCAGAGTTTCAAAAAAATCTCTGGTTCCGGAAGAATTATAACTGCAGCAGCAGTTCATCACAAAGCGCGTAGCCCGAAGCGGTCAGCATATACTTGCTTCCGGACTGCTTTATATATCCTTCACTGATAAACTTACGAATGGTTTCTTCCCTTTTTTGCATTGCC
>CAYYJL010000521.1:0-2637 GCA_964472245.1 uncultured Ignavibacteriaceae bacterium
TAAGGTATCGTTATATACAAAAGTTGCCTTTGTTAAATCCACACCGCTTTCTTCATCCAGGGTGGTGGTGATAATTTTGTGGGCATTAAAAAAGGTTACCTCACTGCTGGCATCTGATTTTAACTGCTCGGCATCGTCATTTTTTATTTTTAAGCCGATTACCAACGCCCCCAATATATCATCGCGCAGTAATATGGGTGCTGAAACGACCTGATATACACCATCATCCAGAATGAGAGGGGATACGGATTCAGCATCATAACCTTCCATTGCATCTTTTACGAATGGAAGGTGGAGGAGACTTTCCCCGTATTTATCCGGCTTATCACTGCGGATAATACAATTGCCGTAACGGTCTGTAATAAATATAATATCGAAATCAACCAGCTTCTTAAATTCATTGGCATTAAAAAGCACCGTATTGTGAACTTCAGCATTCAATCCGTTTTTTGCAAGGTCAACATTTGCCTTAAATTGGGGTTGTTCAGATATTAGAATACATATTTCCAGCAGGCGGCTGAACCTGTACTGCTGGAAAGTTTCAAATGTTTTTCTGGTTTTTTGGAAGTCAGCAGAAATGCCTGAGCGTATTCTCTCATCCACATTAACGCTGATATATAACAGAACAACGGTAAACAATGCCGTTATGAGACCAGCAATGGTGAAAAGGAGTTTATTCCTGAGCCCCGGTTTGAATAGTCTTTTTAAAAACTCTTTCATTGAAGAGTGAAGTTAATCTGAACTGTTTCACCTTCCTTAATTTCAACTGACTGATTTTTGGCTTCCATCCGTTCGTGCCAAACGTGCACTTTATACTTTCCTGCCGGAATGTCCGTTAATGAATAATTTCCATTCTCATCAGGATGTACGAAAAAGGGGTTATTCAGCACGATGATATACGCGCTCATGTTTGAGTGAATATCGCAAAACACCCTGATAACACCGGATTGATTAAAATCTATCGGAACATTTTCTCCCCGAGGTCTCCGTCCGATATTGAATGGCCGAAGCTCTGAAAGTGAAAAGACATTGTGATAAATTTTATCTTCGTTCTTTATATTTACCGTTGAACCTTTGAGGATGGGAAGAACTGCCGGAACAAATTCAGCATTTTTCTGGGTCAGTGCAGGCAGTTTTGATGGCGGTGCAAAATATGGCGTAGTTGATTCGTATTCAAGATAGACAACTACTTTATCAAAAGTACCGCCTGATGAATGGGAAGAGTGTGAACTTTGGTCGCTCTTATAACTCAGCCGCGATTTTCTTTTATCCTTGTTCTCGGACTCTTTGGAAATGGTAATTTTTCCGGTGACTTTTCCTCCTGCAAGAGAGTCGGCGGGGAAACCAACAATCAGTAAGAGGAGGAAAAAGCAAAATGTGTATTTTTTGAACATTTTTTTGTCCTCCTCTCTAAATATACTTTTAACGGGCTCCTAATTCAAGAGATAATGTTATTTTTTCTTCACCACGCATGACGATTACATCAATAATGTCTCCAGGGACCAGTTCCTGCAAGCTGTACACATAATCGTAGATGTTGGAAATATCCTTTTTACCGAATTTAATAATGATATCCCCGCCGGTTAAGCCAGCTTTTTTAGCGGGACTTCCTTCGTTTACGCCCGTAATTTTTAATCCTGAGCCGGAATAAGCATAATCCGGTATGGTGCCGACATACACTTTCCATCCGCTCATTCTTTGGGTGTCTTTTCTCGGGACATCAATATAATCGGGACGGCCATCTGATGAGGCAATTGCTGAAACAACTTTTCCAACAAATTCTGCTACTGATTGCAGACCCGTATAATTAATTTTATCGGCATCGTCTCCCGGACGGTGATAATCAGAATGCGTACCTGTAAAGAAAAAGAGAACCGGGATCTTTTTCCCATAAAATGATGAATGATCACTTGGTCCGTATCCTTCATCATTGAATGTAAGCTTAAGATTATCCGGTTTATTTTTGTTCAATAAATCTTTCCATGTGCTGCTGGTGCCGGTCCCATAAACTATAAGTGAACTATCGGTCAGCCGGCCAATCATGTCAAGGTTTATCATTGCTGCGATGTTCTCATTTGGCACAACAGGGTGGTTAACCATGTGAGCAGAACCGAGCAAGCCAAGTTCCTCACCGGAAAAACATGCGAAGATGATATTTTTCTTTAATCCTGTTTTGTTAGCGGCAAGGTATTCTGCTAATTCCATTACCCCTGATGTACCTGAAGCATTATCATCCGCCCCGTTATGAATCTGGGGGACATCTCCACGGTATAAGGAATTTGCGCCTCCCATACCAAGGTGGTCGTAGTGGGCACCAATCACTATATACTCCGCATTTTTTGAATCTTCAGATGCATAGAGCACACCGGCAACATTTGTGCCTTCTTTAGTTATGGTGTTTACACCGGTTGAAAGAGAAACCTTGCTTCCTGTAAGCAAGGTATCCAGCGGTTTACCGTCTGCTTTAATTTTTTCCTGCAGGGTTTTAACCGTGAATCCGGTTTTGGCTAATATTTTGTCTGCCAATACTCTGCTGATT
Organism: uncultured Ignavibacteriaceae bacterium; assembly: GCA_964472245.1. Classification (GTDB taxonomy): domain Bacteria; phylum Bacteroidota; class Ignavibacteria; order Ignavibacteriales; family Ignavibacteriaceae; genus H2-BAC3. The sequence goes on from CAYYJL010000521.1 coordinate 2,540, forward strand.
TGCATTGCGGCAATACCGTCAACTGAAGCAGCACGGTCATAGGTGAGGGGAGTTAATTTATCTTCTTCAACAGGATATACGCCGTTTACAAATAAAAC
>CAYYJL010000522.1:0-2627 GCA_964472245.1 uncultured Ignavibacteriaceae bacterium
AGACTCACCACCGTATGCTGCATGAAGATATTATCGAAAGCAACGCGGTTGAATATTTCCCGACAGCGAACTTATAAACTGCCGGATCCTTCTTTGGGAATTTTCACATTACTGATAAAAACAGAGGGGCTTACGCCTGTGTGTTTCTTAAATACTTTATTAAAAGTAACCCTGTTATTAAAACCGCATTCATCTGCCAAACCATCAACGCCCAGGTGACTGACTTTTCCGGAAGCAATGAGTGTTATGGCATGTTTAATACGGTAGCCATTGATAAAATCGTACACCCCAAGACCATAATTCGATTCAACTATCCTATAAAGATATGTTTTGTTGGTATTAAGCAGCTCAATCAAAATACGGGCATTCGTTTTTTTATCAAGGTGTATTTTATCTTGATGCATCAACCGCTCAAGAGTGGTCAAGATTCTTTCCTGCAGGGCAGCTTCAATTTCAGGCATAGAGCGGCCCTGTTTCTGCTCCGGCCCGGTTTCGATTTCTGCTTCCTCTTCATCTGTCATTGGTTCTGCGGCCGGATGATTACTACCTTCAACCAGACCCAATGGTTTGGTAGTGCCCATGTTAATGAATTCCAGGTTCTTCTGAACAAGTGATTTATGCAGTCTTTTCATGCGGATATATAAATATACGAATACAAGGACTGCCACGGATATTGTCACGAGAACGGCATAAAGTAAATTATTTGTATACCTGATATTTAACTCCTCTTGTCGGGCATTCTTATATTGATGGCCTGCATAAATATGAAGAATCCTGGTACGGCTGAATGACGAATCCCGCGTTTTATTAACAGCAATAAGTTTATGAAGATAAGCATTGCTTAACCGGTAATCTCCCATTACCCTGTAATACTCCGTAAAACCTTCGTATAAATCCCTGAGCAGGGAAAGATTGTTTTTTCCTCTCTCTATCTCCGCTGCCTGTACCAGAAATGGATATGCTTCCTGCGGACTTCCCTGACTCATGTGTATTCTTGCCTGGTTGATATACAGGCCGGATAATTCAGCAGTTTCATTGAGTTTGGCTGCTAACAATAACCCCCTCCTGCAGTATTCTTCCGCTTTCCGAAAATGCCCTGTGACAATATAAAGTTCAGATAACTTACGGCTCGTATATATCATCCCTATCGAATCGCCCAGGGTAACCCTTTCCGCCTGCAATATGCTGTCTGCCAGAAGAAAATAAAATTCTGCTTCAGGATATTTATTCTGCGCCAGATTTAACAATCCAAGATTGTTATTGATGGTTATATGCCGCCACCATGCAAATTCCTCTTTGGGCAGTTCCTCAAGTATTTGTTTATATATTTCTGTTGCATGACTATACTCCCCTGCATAATAATGCATATCGGCTATTAAATGCAGAACATCATGAAAATCGCTGGCGGGAGCATACTGTTCCAGCAAATCTTTTGCCGCAAGGACATACAGCAAAGCAGAATCCGCCTGTGCATTATCCCTGAATATTATCCCCTTAAATTTATATGCTGCAGCTAAATCAATAAATCTCTCTTCTTTTTTACTGATCTGTTCTGCTTCTCTCAGATTCCTGAGCTGCCTTTCAAAGTCAAAGAAACGATAGGTGTGAGTAAGCACAGATGCCCTTAACCTGTTTAATCCCATACTTTCCGTTAACTGAAGGATTTTATCAGTCTCTTTTCTCCACACCTCTGTTGCGAGTGTGTACAGATAGACAATTACCTCCCCCTCTGCCTGGTATAACTCAGGATCTTTGGCGTTCTTAATTACCTTTATGAGACTGTCAAGTTTAGTCTCGCCCTTGGACGTACAGAAACACCCGGTTAATACCATAAATAAAATTATTAAATAGCACATCTCTAAAAATTGCTGTTTCTAACTGAGTTTTCATGGGTAAAATTAATCCCAAACTCTATTTTTGCCGTTTTCAGTATTTTTTTTTGCTGAATTCAAATTTATTATTTAGAGGGAATTCACAGAAATAGAAAAACGCATGGATAAAAAATATCCGGTGTCTTCTGTTTTTTTCATCAATCAATACCCCCCTTTCCTTAACTTTGCGCTATGTATTCCTATTATTTACTCAACAAACCTTACGGTTATCTGACGCAGTTTCATGATAAAGAAAAGCGGCCGGTTCTTAAGGAACTCTACCGCTTTCCTAAGGGCGTATATCCCGTCGGCAGACTGGATTTAGACAGCGAGGGCCTGCTCCTGCTCACCGATGATAAAAAGCTGACCAACTTTCTGCTGCATCCTGATAATTACCATGAAAAAGAGTATTATGTACAAGTGGAGGGGATGGCTACAGAAGAGGAAATTGCCCCACTGAATCAGGGAGTGATGATAGAAAAGAGAATGACGCGCCCAGCAGTGGTAAAACTAATTGAAGAACCCCCGTTCCTTTGGCCGAGAAATCCTCCCGTCAGAATTCGCAAGACTGTACCCACCAGCTGGATGAGTATCACACTGACCGAGGGAAGAAACCGCCAGGTGCGTAAAATGACCGCCTCAATCGGGCACCCCACGCTCCGCCTGCTCCGCTACCGCATCATGCATGCAACCGTGGAAGACCTTAAACCCGGCGAAGTTAAAAAAATATCCCGTGCGGATATTATGGGAAAGGAT
>CAYYJL010000523.1:0-2627 GCA_964472245.1 uncultured Ignavibacteriaceae bacterium
AAACTGCTCAGCAGAAAGAGTACCGTTTGGCTGAGTACCGATGGTACGGGTAACGACTTCAAATGCTTCCGGAACAGGGTTATTTGAGCTGTTTACAATTAAAGAAGTAATTGTATCAATTCTGGTAAAACTGAAATCTTCAATCACGGTACCGGATACGGTTACATTATCACCTCTTCTCAAATTCAAGGCAGTTGGTCCGTTTATCTGAATACCTGACCATGGACCGGTTCCGTTCTGTATGTGAACACGCAGACCTGTTGAACCGAAGCCCGGGATATCAGAGGTGTCTGATGTAACAATACCGGAAACGGTTACTTTATAACCATTGTAACCACTGAAACCGCCGCCAAATGGACTGTATTGCAAATCTTTGATCACCAGTGGACGGTTTAACACCATATAGAAATATCTTCCGCGGGTACTGTCGGTAGGATTAATTGCAGTTCTGCCGGAATTATCTGAGGCAACTACATAATAATCTACAACAGCGGAATCAGCATTTACACCGGGGATAACTCCGGTAAATAAGGTTGTATCGGTTGTTCCCTTGGTCATGTTTACTACATAACTCTGTGTAGAGTTAATACGATAATGCAGTTTTGCACTTGTTACAAATCCATCAAGATCAATAATCTTTGCTGTTACGTTGACGGACTGATTCGGTGATATTGCGGGATTATCACGGCGTATGTTTGTGATGTTTGGAGGAGTAGCTGCAATCTTAATGTCACCGGGATATAACGGAGTGATATAAAAACCATCTGTTCTGGTCTGGATAACACCACGGATATACTCAATAACTGAACCATCATTTGGCGGCTCATAGGTCGTGATGCCTGTTAATCTGTGTGCTCTTCTTGTAAAATAGCCGGACTGGTCATACATGAACATGGAGTTGCCAAGTCCGTCATTAATTTTAAATGTTCCGCTGGAATTACTTCTGTCACTTGAAACAACATTTCTAATGACAACATACATACCTTCATAACGTTCAGCAGTCAATTTTAATTGTCCATTGGCCATAAAATCAGTAATGCTCAATTCGAGCGGTTCGGGTCTTTTAGGCATTTGCCCCAATACATTTACAGGAACTGCCGGATTTACTAATATATCAAATTGTGTAGTAGTGTTAAATTCATTAACAACACCGGTTAACTCAATAATCTGTGCTGTATCAACCAAATCGAAAAATGTATTATGATTTGGGAGTGTTGTATCATGCTGTAAAACGGCAAGACCACCAAAAACATTTCTGGAGCTGTCCATAAGGTATATATGCCAGCGACCACCGGCTGCAATCACTCTTCTGCGGTCGGTAGCCGGATCTACAACTGGACGTACCATAACAACACCGCGGACTTTTACAGTATCACCCTGCAGAGGTGATGGCGGATCTGAATTTAATAAAATTGAATCAGGAACAAACTGTATATCCTGAATCGTTACAAGCGGATGATTCTGTGCAAATCCTTTTGCAGCAAAAATCATCACAAAAAGAAATAATACCAATGATCTTTTCATCTTATATTCCATTTATTTTATAATTAAAAATTTTCCGGATTTTATTTTACCCGTTTTCGAGTTTTTTACCGTATATAAATAAAGTCCGGTAGCAATCGCCTGATCGTCATTTGAGATTAAATCCCAGGCATGTTCTCCTCCGCTGAAAATCTGATTTTGTGAGGATGAGAAATTCCCAAACCACTTAATTTCACTTCCGCCCAGACCCGGTTCGTGTGTGATTGTTTTAACAACATCACCGCTCAGTGTATATATGGTGATCTCACAATATTCAGGTAAATTGTAGAAATATATTTTGCGGAGTCTTTCAGATGTACCATCCCAGTATGCATTTCCGTAATATGGATTCGGGTACACACCGATTTCCACATCATCCTCTGATGTTGGCGGAGTGCCGGGTACAACCCTCACAAGATTTGCAATTAGAGAAGATTCAAGACTTTCGGTTCTGATTTCTTCATCACTCTTGTCAAAAGCAGTAACGGTGAATAAATACTGCCAGCCATTCAGCAAATTATCCAATGTATATTTGTAATAATAGTTAACGGTATCACCCGGGAATGTGGCGGGTGCATCAAGTTTAACCGCATTGAAACCGGTGTTAAAACCTGATGTATTTCCGGTACTGTCAAATACTGCTAATTGAACAAGACTGCCTATATCATTTTGAGAAGAGGTTAGATCATATCCCGCTGAAGAACGGTATAAGCGGTATCCTTCAAAATCCTTTTTACCTGAAATTGGATCAACGGATTCTTCAGCATTTCTATCCCAGTAAATATCTACCTTATTGGAAGACGGAACTACTTTTACAAACGGAGAGTTTGGCGGTGATGGTAATATATACCGTGTGATCTTTCCGTTTCGGTCATTATCTTCACCCGGGTCAAGGATGCCGTTGCGGTTCCTGTCTTCACCATGATACGCTCTTAATGCCCAATCGGCATTTGCATATAAGTTTGTCTTTTGCTCCTCGGTATCAAACGAAGCTGCCTGAGATCCGAACTTTTTAGCAGCAACAATGGCAAAAACCACGTTTATCGAATCTCCCGGTGCAATCTTTTTGTATGGGCCTGAACTTATCATAAAGTTTCTGTTGCCCG
>CAYYJL010000524.1:0-2625 GCA_964472245.1 uncultured Ignavibacteriaceae bacterium
AGTAAAAAAAATATTGTTTTGTTACCTAGGAAACAAAACAATTGTTATCTTTACGGTACCACAACATAAATAAATTAGTTACCATTAAACTAACGGAGAAAAAGCAATGAAGAAGTTCCTCATTTTTCTTCTGCCGGTTATAATGCTTACAGTAACTCAAGCCAAAGGCAGCAAGGGCGGAAATGAAAAATCCGCAAAAACAAATAATGCCGCTGCTTTGTATCTTGATATGGCTACTGTTCTCATTAAACAGCAGAAATTCGCAGAAGCTGCACAGGCATACAGGGATTATCTGGAAATAGATCCCACAGCCGATAAAGCTCACTACGAAGATGTTATCGAAATTTTACTCAGAGATGATAAACCGGTAAAAATTGCCAACCTTGGCGGAAACGTCAACTCGGCAGCCGGTGAGTACTTCCCCAGAGTAACCCCTGACGGCAGAACCCTTTACTTTACCGGATATGACCGCACAGGCGGTTACGGTGGTGAAGATACCTGGGTATCCAAAAAACAATCCGACGGCAGCTGGGGTAAGGCATACAACTTCGGCCCGCAGTTCAACACCGAAACCCATGAAGATATACTCGCTATAGCGCCGGATGAAAGCTATGCGATAGCATTCGGAAACTATGAAGGCAGTTTCGGCGGCGGTGACCTTTTTTATATTGTAAAAAAAGGCGATCGCTGGACCATACCCTGTAACCTCGGCGGATCCATTAACAGCAGCAAATGGGAAACTCAGGCAAACTTAGGACCTGACGGTAAAACACTCCTTTTTGTTGCATCCAACAGATCTGATATTGTCGGTGCGTCCGATATATATATCACACGCCTCACCGAAAGCGGATGGACAAAGCCGCAGAACCTCGGTAAAACAATCAACACCTCACAAAATGAATACTACCCATTCCTCGCAGCAGACGGTAAAACTTTATATTTTGCTTCCAACGGGCATGGCGGACTTGGCGGACTCGATTTATTCAAATCCACCAGAACCGGTGATGGCTGGACTGATTGGTCAAAACCAGTAAACCTTGGTAAATATATCAACACTCCCGGTGACGAAATTGACTTTTCAATACCTGCTTCCGGTGATGTGGCATATTATGTCCGTGAATCCGGTGATGGCCACATGGGCGAGACCGATATTTACTACTTTGAACTGCCTGATGACATGCGTCCGGAAAAAGTATATACCATTTTTGGTAAAGTTTCCGATGAAGACGGCAAACCTGTTGCAGCTATCATCCACTTTTTTGATAAACTAAGCGGCAGAGAAATTGCTACCGCTACCAGCAGCAGCATAGATGGAATGTATTCAACAACACTCCCTTACGGTATTGAATACTTTATCTCTATCGATATGAGAGGATATCTGTTCGTTTCCGATCAGCTAAACCTTAAAGGTGTAAAAGATGAAAGCAGCAGAAAAGATTTCACGCTTCAAAAAATACAGGTTGGTCTCAAATTTGAATTAAAGAATATTTATTTTGATTCAGGAAAAGCCACTCTTAAAGATGAAAGCCGCGTTGAACTTGATAAGCTGTTTGATATATTAACCCGCAGTGCCATCGTTATTGAACTTGGCGGTCATACGGACAGCGACGGAAGCGACGAGGCAAACATTAAGCTTTCGCAGGACCGTGTAAACTCAGTCAAAGAGTATCTCACAAATAAAGGTGTACCGTCTGACCGCATTAACGCAATCGGTTACGGAGAAAAATACCCTATCGCCGATAACTCCACAACCGAGGGAAAAGCACAGAACAGACGTGTGGAAGTTAAAGTTACCCAAATCATCCCTGAAAAAGAGGGGGGTGAAGTTGTAACCGAAGAACCCACAAAAGAAAAACAGAAAGAAGATGCAAAGTTTGATATACTTGCAGCTCTGCGCTATGCTGCAGATATCGGTGGTCTCCCCTCAGGCAGCCCTTGTACAAACGAAGCTTATTACTTTGCTGATAAACCGCTATACAAAAAAACTCAGAAAGTTAAATACGATGAGATAGATTATGGTCCTTCCAACTCTATTCTCAATTCCTTCTCGCTTCATCTGTTGAACTTTGGAACCAGTACTGATGATTTCAGCTTTACCGGTGCCGGAGTTCATTGGGATATGGGTGAAGGTGATGAGTTCTTCCTCCATTACTACTTTGGGGTTCCCGATAGTGTTAAATGGGGTGCGGGAATGAATCTAAATTATTTTTGGGGTCTGTACGATCTTATTGGTCATGATGTCAGTATACTCTATGGTTTGGATGCCAACTTTTGGCAGCTTGATAAGAAAATCGGAACTACTCCTGTTGAAGATGTGGAGTGGTATTTAGACATTCCTGTCGGCCTCCGCTATAAACATCAGTTAGCCGGGTTTACACTTGGATATGATGTTGCATATAACATAGATGTAGCCAAATCAGAAAAGATAAAATCCAGTGCATCGTATATGCGTCTTGGCGTTAATGCCCGCTGGGGTATGTTCCAGGCAGGATTGTTTATCAACTCCGGAGATGTGGTAGATTATACCGGTTTCCGTCTTGGTGTAACTTTCTAAAAGCAAATATTCCGCTTAAAGCCCGCCCCAACAAGGCGGGCTTTTTTATATCCTCAAATCAATCACTCCCC
>CAYYJL010000525.1:0-2610 GCA_964472245.1 uncultured Ignavibacteriaceae bacterium
TTTGGACTCACACCAGAACAAATTGATCAATATGATGATCGTATAAAAGCAATTGTCTATGGTGCATTGAAGAATATTGGAGCCGACTATGCTGGCAAATTAATCACGAAAGAATTGATTTTAGTAGTGGCAAAAAGGATGGGACTTAAAATTGCCCAAAAACAACTATACAAATGGCTTCCTATAATTGGGCAGATTATTGCCGCATTAATAAGTTTTCCATTGATGAAAATAATGTTGGATCACCACACCAATCAATGTTATAACACATGCAAATTAGCCATCGAAAATCGGGGATAAAAGTTATTGTCAACGTGCTATTAAAAACTCTTCAGTTGGGAATGATGAAGATATTCTGGTATTCGGGAGTCCCCGCGCAACACATACTCTGATGCAGCTGGGATTAATTGACGGCTACTGGCTTTTTGTGAATCCCGTTGTACTTGGTTCCGGTATTCCATTATTTTCGGGCGTACAGGAAAAAACTAAATTAAAGCTTTTGAACACAACGCAGTTTTCCTTTGGGGTAACGGAGTTAAATTATGTTGTGGAGAAGGGGTAGCAGCCGGTGGAATATATGATTATTTCATGCTTTTAGTGTAATCAGGAAACATGACAGGAAAAACTAAAAAGATACTATGGATGGCAGTTTTTCTGCAATTCTGCGGATTGACGGTATATTATTTCTTTCCGGAAGAAAAGCTTTCGCATAATATTCTGATTGACAAACTTGTGGTTTACAAATCAAAAAGAGAGTTGTTGGTTTATGCAAACGGAAAACTGATTAAAAATTATGAAATTTCGCTTGGCAGCCAGCCGGTTGGGGATAAAGAGTTTGAAGGGGACAATAAAACTCCTGAAGGACTGTATATCATCAATGATAAGAATCCGAACAGTGGTTATTATAAAAATCTTGGGATCTCCTATCCGGATATAGACGATATAGAGTATTCAAAGGGGTTGGGTAAGTCACCGGGCGGCGATATTAAGATTCACGGGATCAGGAACAGGTTGGGGTTTATAGGTAAGTTTCACCGTTGGATTGACTGGACTGCTGGCTGTATTGCTGTAACAAATGATGAAATAGATGAACTCTACCGCGCTGTAAAAATTGGAACCCCCATTGAAATCAAGCCGTAAGTTCACCGAGCGTAGAAATATGAATCAGTTTTATGAATCCTGCCAACAAGCGGATAAAAAAACCGCGACAAGCTGTCGCAGTTTTGCTTTGGCGGTATAATTTATTGCTACTCATAAGATGAACAATCAAGTGTACGTCGGATTCCCTGCTTCTTGCAATAGTGAGAAGAAGGAGGCGATTTTAACAAAACATTATCTAAAACGAAAACGGACAAACATGACAAAACAATTTCTCCCGGCGGTATTCTTGTTATTACTTAGCATAAGCGTTCAGGCTTCCGATAATAAGACGGATATATTACGAAAGAAAATTGAGCAAATCCTTTCTGACAAAAATGCTGTTGCCGGTGTTTCAATTATTGGCAATAAAGGAAAAGATACTGTTTCACTGAATGGGGCAAAACATTGTCCGCTGCAGAGTGTGTTTAAATTTCATATAGCATTGGCAGTGTTGTCAGAGATTGACAAAGGGAAATTATCGTTATATCAAAAAGTGCCCGTCAAAAAAGAGGAGCTGCTGCCCGAAGATTTTTGGAGTCCACTGCGGGATGAAAATCCGGATGGCGGGAGTTTTACCATCGCCCGATTAATTCAGTATGCGGTTTCTCAGAGTGATAATGTTGCGTGTGATGTTTTAATACGGCTTATAGGAGAACCGAAAACAGTTGAAGATTATTTTAAGAAAAATGATATCAAGGATATAGCCATAACATTCAACGAGCAGGATATGCAGTCTAAATGGGAAAATATGTTTCAGAACTGGACAACGCCACATGCTGCAAGCCGGACATTACAGATGTTCCACGAAAATAAAAACAACCTGCTCTCCCAGGAGAGTTATGATTTTCTTTGGAAAACGATGAGAGAAACATCAACCGGGTTAAACAGAATAAAAGGGCTTTTGCCGGAAGGAAGCATCGTAGCACACAAAACAGGTTCTTCGGGTACTAATAAGGAAGGGCTTACCGCCGCAACAAATGATATAGGTATTGTGTTTCTGCCAAACGGGGAGTATTTTATCATCAGCATATTTGTCACTGAGTCCTACGAAAACAGTGAGACAAACGAAAGAATAATTGCCGGGATTGCAAAAGCGGCTTATGATTTTTTCATGGGTGCAGCAAAATAAGAAATCAGCGCTCAACATCTTTTAAGCAGCATTCTCTTCTGATTGAGACTCTCAAACCTTTTGTACAGTGAAAGTTTAGTGCGGCATGTGCAGAATTGCGCTTAAAATTTCTTCTTTCTCGAAAAGTAAATGAATTACAATTTATAATAAAAGAAACAAATCTATGTTTAACAGTAATAGCTATAAAATTCTTATTGCAGGAACTTTGATATTGGTTCTCGTATCATTTCAATTTACTGCCTGCAGGGGACAGGGAATTGAAAAAGCTTCCAATCAGGCAGCAGAGAAAGAAGAGAATATCCAACCGATGGTATATAATCCAAATACAATCTTTCCGCAGA
>CAYYJL010000526.1:0-2604 GCA_964472245.1 uncultured Ignavibacteriaceae bacterium
GCTGTTAGTACTGTCCATAAACGGCAGCATAGCACCTCGCCAGACCACATTATACCGGAATTCGGTAATAGGTACAGTTATTGTTCCGAACAAAAATGCGATATTCGAAAAAATATTATTCTTAAAACTTACCTGATTATATATCTCAAATGCCGGTCTTTGCTCAGAGGCAGGACTGCTAAAGCTCCGTGCGTGAAAAGTATTATTTGTCCACGTGTATTTCTTACGTAACTTAGTTGAAATCCGTACCGAACTGAATACCAGAAAATCATTGTTATATATATCAAATGACTGATTGGGTGGACCGAGTCCATCATCTACAATTTTCAGATGATCATTCCTAAAAACAACTGTATTCTTTCGTATAGTTATTTGAGATACTCCTGCAGGTTGAAAAGGACTTTGATATGTCGTTAAAAATTCATAACACCACATTTCATTATTTTCAATTAAAACCGAGGAAGAATACGGCGGATTATCTACAAATGCAAAATCAGAAACAACCGCCCGGCAGTTTCTGATTATCCCTTCACTAATCGATACGGCTGATTCTAGACTGTCAAACACCATATTTTCTAGTCTTGTATGTCGTATATAATTCGGGTAAGCATCAAGAGTTGATACTCCGCCAACCAAATTTGCATTACCGGTAATTTTCAGGTCACTGATTACATTTGAATCGCTTAAGCTGATTATCCAGAATCTGTCAAGATGAGGTCTTGGTAAATTTCCGGCATGAATTACTGTTTGATATTTCCCCGCTCCTTGTAGTACCATTCTCCTTTTAAGGTCAAATGTTTCAATAAATATTCCCTCACTTAAAAGTATCGCATCACCTTCATTGGCTATAGCAATGCATTTACCGATACTGTCGCTTGCAGTGGCCCAACTGGTATAAGGGGGAACAGGATTATTGCTCCCCGCCTTTACGTATCTGATTTCGCTGTGCAATAAATTAGCGGCAAGTAATATAACCAGGTAAACTATTACTTTTTTCATGCAATGTTTTTCATTTTTATAACACGCAATTTTTCTGAATGAATCTCCAATCTATCTTGCAAGTACAAATTTCCTCACCTCACGTTTCATATCCTCATTCAGCAGCTCGTATATATAAACTCCGCTTGCCATATTTCCAGTATCAAAATTGACATCGTATTCGCCCGGTTCATGAAATCCGTTTACTGTTTCGGCTTGTAACCGTCCTAAGACGTCATAAATGCGTAATGTGACTCTTCCGGGTTTATCAACACTGTACATTATTTTTGTTGATGCATTAAACGGATTTGGGTAATTCTGAAAAAGCTTAAAACTATATGACTTTTTGGGTACTGCATTTCCACCTTTGTCCAAAGAGCCCCCATCATACAAGTAACTGAATGTATTAGAAGCACCTGTTGGGTTTGATTCTAAAATTGCAATAATATTATATTCTACGGGGAGTATCCCTGTTCCGGGTAAACTGATAATGTCAGTTTCACTATCAATAAACTCCATGGTATTGGCACTCACAGATGCAATTTGAACAAAGCCCGGAGTACCCTTTTTTCTGTAAATACGATATTCCTCAACAACTTCTTCAGAATTTACATGAGCATAGTCACTCCAGATTAGTTTTACTTTTCCGTTATGGGCACTTTTAATAAGGGCACTCGCCCAATTCTTGGAAACTATTTCAGCACCGTTTACTGGAAATATCAATCCATTATTTTCCGCACAAAAAAGGTTTCCTGCCGAATCAATTACAATGTTTTGTTTTATTATATATGGTTGATTGACTGTTAAAGTTTTTCCATCTGGTATGATAAGCGCATTATTCAGAAGAGTGGTGTTACTTCCTATTGTTTCATTTAAAAGAAGTGTTCCTCCAGTTATAGCTGTTGGGCCATAACCGAATAATAATGCATCACCATCTCCAATATACGGCATATCGGGGTAGTGCTCGACACTGCTCAAATAGGTTCTTGAAAAAGAATCAGGATGTTCTACATTAAACAAGGAATAGTTAATAAAGGAGGTGGTGACAGGGCGCAACTTGATTTCCGGAGGGTTCTGAACATTAAAACCTGCTATATTGTTCAGCAAGAAATACTTCACTTGAGGAAATTGTTTATCTTCAAAAAGTCCTGCAAGCTGTATATATATATCAACGGTATTATCAAATCCATTGAGTTGAATAAAGTCTGTTTCCTCTCCAATGGTGGTTGGGGCTCTAATGCCGGAAAATGCTTCTTCAAAAGCATCATCAAACTCTGCACCTGACATTCCCGCTCCACCATAACGGACAAGAGTCCTTCCATAATATTTACTGTTATTAATAGTTTTTCCTAATATATCTAATAATCGAGAATTAATACTATCTCTCACAAATTCCCCCATTTCTGAGAGTGTACCATCACTTTTTATTAAACTTTCAATGCCTGCATAATCATAAACCGGCTCATAATAAATGGTATTAGCTCCGTAAGAGAGTGCGGCAAATATGGTTGAACGAAGTTCCTCCTTAAAAGGCATCCGCCATCTAATGCTCCCTTCGCCCCACACATTAACGGTATATTGGAATCTGGTTGTATCAGGATATAACTTTTTCATCTGGAATAAGTA
>CAYYJL010000527.1:0-2596 GCA_964472245.1 uncultured Ignavibacteriaceae bacterium
CCGCAGCCGTAACTGCAATTAAGGTTGTTTTGTATCTCATCTTCTGTCAGTGAATGATTTTCAAAGTATGTATTGCTGTCATTGATATATGAGAAAGAAAGCAATTGATATTTGCCGCGGAACAGTTCCAGCAGGTATGCAATGCCAAATACTCTGTGTGCGTCAAACTCCACCCTCTGCGTTCCGATGGGGGTTGCAAAGTGGAATATCCCGTCCTTTTTCAGGAGGCGGTATATATTGTTCAGCCCCTTTATATGGCCTTCCGCATCCACAGGATCGCCATAGCGGCCGAGCCCAAAGTGTTCAATTGCGTGCAGGCAGGAGACAGAATCGCAGTAATCTTTATAAGGAATTTCATCCGCCATAAAATCCGCCTGGCGGAAGGTGATATTGGGTATCACATTATCCAGCTTGCGGATATCAAATATCTCTAAGGTACGATATGATGCAACCATAGCGCAGAAACCATCCAAGCGGGAACCAACATCCACATGCAGGGTTGGGTTATTTTTATATATCCTGCGGGCAACGTGTAAATCCAGATAAAAATAGTGGAGCGGAACGGAACCGGCGGAATCAAAACGGTCTTCCAACGCAGGATACCAAGAGGTGATTTTAAACGGCTGATTCGTTTTTTTTAATGAGGCAGAAAAACCAAAATAGTTTTTTAGAAAATAAGGCAGTGAACGCAGAGAGTTAAAACCCTTTGCAGGATTAAACCCGAATTGCAGAACAAACTGTTTAATGGTACGGAGCAGTTTCATTGTTTACGCTGCATAATCTGATTATATAATGAAGAAAGATATCCTGATGCGGTGTGTTCCTCACGGGAACGGGCATAACCATTCTGAGGTTATTCCTTTTGGTTATCAGGATTCCTGAGGAAGAATTTTATCTGTTCAGCGAGCAGTAGAGGGTCCTCAAACACTGCAATTTCCTTATCAATCGAGTAAACGATATTTAACCCCGGCACAAAATAGCTGAGCTGAAAACCGCCGCATCCGTTTATCTCGTAATGCCTCCCTTTTACCTGCTCCTTAATTTTCCGGTTCAGCAATATCTGCTTCAGTGCGCGCGGGGATGTGAGTGAATGGAGCAAGTGAAACATATTGTATGATATGCCGTTACTCAGATTCAAATTCACGGCAGAGGAATTAAATATATCCACCATATCATCTGTGCTGATCCAGCGCTGATCACCCTTCCAACCCCTGCCAAAAACATGTACATCGAGTCCTGCTTTGCGGAGTATATCCACTATCCACTGACGGTAAGAACTGTAGCCGCCCACAAAGGAAACCTCATATTTTTCCGGCAGATCCTTTATAATATATATATCTTCGTTGAATCCAAAAGGGGAATAGATGACATTTTGTATTTTTTCGGACTGATACTGCCGGTACATATAATAATCCGGTGTGCTGAAGAAAGTGAAATACTGAATCCAATGTCTTACAAATTTTTGCCGCCAGGGGTCATCAAAAAAATATGCAGAAGTAGCCGTGAATGTATTAAGTTTCTGTATGGTGGATTCCAGGATTTCATCTGTATATAAGCAGAAGAGGCAGATATCGGGTTTGATTTCTTCCGCATATTGCAGGAGTTTTTTGTTCATTTCATCTTTGCTGGATTTTTTGAATTCGGCAAAAAAATCGAAATGAAAAGTGTTTTGTTCACCGGCTATCTTTTTTGTAGGGAGATAGATATTGGTGTACTCGTATGAAGCCCCGCGCGATGCAACGCCGTAATCATGCTCCATCAGGACAAGCAGAATTTTCATGCGCGGATTTTCCGGTTGGTTAAAAATACCATCACCAGATATATAAATCCTGTAATCACCACTGCAGACACTATACCCGGCATTTCATAAAATTGTATAAATACATAGTACAATATAATTGAAAGAATGCCGGCTGCCAGTTTAGGGAACAGGTAAATTTCCGGTTTGTTGTAAGCAAGTCCTTTGCTGCAGAGCGCCTGACCTGCATAAAAGAAGCCGGAGCCAAGTGCCAGCCAGGGGAGCAGGTCTGTGTATTTTGTGTAGGAGGCATTACCCAGGGCGGTGATTAAAAAGTTTCCGGCAAAATGAAAGAGTAAAACCGCAAAGCCGGTCAGCCCCAGTACTACCAGGAATCCAAGGTTTATGTAGAACTCCCCGCGCTTTTTATCACCATTTTCAGCTGAAAAATTCTTAAATACAAGGGGCAGGAATAGATCATTGGTCAGGTTTGCCGGCAGTGCAATAAAAGCATTGGTCAGGGAAAACATCAAGCCATAATATCCGACATCCTCAGTAGTAAGGAATCCGCTGATAATCCATTTTTCTCCGTTTAACTGCAGCCATATAGCCACGCCCCAAAGTATGAACGGCAGGGAATATTTTATAAGCGATTTACCTGCGGGGGATTGGAGGGTTTCCCTGAATGAAAAGGAATTGTATCGCCAGCCGAAGCCGCGTGCCTTAATCATCCCGATGAAAAGAAGAGGGAGAGACAAAACAGGGATGATGTATTCCGTCAGCAGTGCGGAATTAATTAACAGCAGATAAAGCAATCCGGCGGAGATTGCCCGCTCGGTAACCTGCAGCAGGGCATTT
>CAYYJL010000528.1:0-2595 GCA_964472245.1 uncultured Ignavibacteriaceae bacterium
ATGCACAATGCTTTGCTTGCGGGAAAGATGTTTGGCTTTCCTGTGGATGATGTCCCGCCGCTTTTACTTAACCTGACCGATAATGATAAACAGGCAGCAGCAGGGATTGTTGATGCATTGCCAAAAGGGAAGAGATATATCGGATTCCATGCCGGATGCTCCACGCTCAAGAATCATATAAAACGGAGATGGGAACCGGAAAAGTTTATTGAACTTGCCGGGCGGCTTATTAATGAAAAAAACTGTGCTGTTCTGCTTTTTGGCGGGCCTGATGAAGAAGAACTGAACAAGCAGATATATGCAGCGGTTAATTCCGATAACTGCGTGATTATTAAGACAAACAATCTTGCCGAAACAGCCGCAGTTATGCAGCATTGTGATACAATAGTGAGTAACGATTCCGCGCTCATGCACGTTGCGGCAGCTATGCAGCGAAGAGTAATAGCGTTAATAGGCCCTACTAACACCTCATATATACACCCCTGGAAGACAGAGCATGTTATTGCATCGCTGCAATTAGAGTGTGCCCCCTGTTTCTTTTATTCCCCTAAGCCTCTCACTTGCAGCAGAACCGATGTACAGTTTAAGTGTATAAAGGAGCTGGATGTTGAGCGGGTGTTTGAAGTTGTATAATTCATAATTGATTGGTTGATATGGTGTGGGGCAGGGTCATGCTTCATTTCTGTTTGTATATAATTCTTTAAAACAAAAAACCCCGCCAAAATGAGCGGGGTTTTTTGTTAAGTAAGTATATACTTTCTTAGAAGCGTTTGTCGCGTGCGGTTTTGTTGTATTTGTAAGATACTTTAACCCATTTGTCAGGATCTGACGGGCCGGTTCCGCCGCCTGTAGCTGTAATCTTAAGTTTTACAAAGTTCAAGTCGTTTGTATATAAGAAACTGTAGGTAGAAGCGGTAATTGCTTTGGTATAAGTCCAGTCACCGCTGGTGCTTGAATAAGTAGGAGCGTCTACGCCGTCATTAAGATCTGTTGCGGTAACACCGTTATAAAAATCGGTATAACGGAGAGTTGCCGGAGCAGGGGTTCTTAAGTGCTGGCTTTTGATTTCTGTTAAATCATAGAAAAGGTCTGCGTTAACAGAGCTTGAAGCAACTACAGTACCGGTAGCGAGGACGAGCCCTGAAAGACCGGAGCCGGCTCTTTCAAATAACTGTATGTCAGTAAAAGACTCAAGTACTAAAGGAGTAGCAGTCATAATTACATTAGCGTGAGTAGTAGTCTGATTAGCAGTAACAGTCACGTTAAAGGTAGTGTCTTTATAGTCAGCTAATTTAAGGGTAACTGCGAGTGTGCCTGCTGTTCTGTTTTTCAGAGTATCAGGTGTAACATCGTTTGTGTTGGTAGTGCCAACCCATATCTGAGCACCAGCCGGTGTAGATTGGATAATAACATTACCGGTGGTTCCTACCGGATCCGGATCGGTTGTTGTTTCATCGCAGGATGTAATAAAGAATCCTAACGAGAGGAACATCATTGAATAAAGAAGTTTTTTCATAAAATATAGATCTCCGTTTAATAATAAAATCTTGATAGTACTTAGTTCATTTTCAGGGTAACGTCAAAAGTCTGCTTGGGGTTTGAATTGAGAGAGAATTTTCCTGTGAAGGATTTTCCATCTTCGCTCAGGGTGCCTTCGTACATTCCGGCGTCCTTACCGCGTTCAACATCTTCAAACGTCATTTTCTTTGTGGCTGGGTCAACCATACCTTTAACTTTTGAAACCAGTGGTTTAGCCCAACTGACTGTGGTTTCGCCTTCAAAGTTGTTACCTGTCTGAGAGGTTACATTCAAAGTCATTTTCTTGTCTCTGAATTTACCTGCCCAGGTGCCGCTGAGAGCAGGCGCAACCGGTGCCGGCGGGGTCTGAACAGTATCAACAGGTGGTGTTGTTGTGGTAGCTGCAGGTTGTTCTTTCTTTTCGCAGCCGGTGAAAAGAACTGTTGCACCAAAGAGTATGGTGAAAAGCCATAGTGCTTTCTTAGAATGGGCCATTGATCCTCCTAAAGTGATGTGATTTCTTGTGAATAATAGTAGTGCAATATAGATAAAAATAAATTGAGAGTGAAGCAAGAAAATTGTTTGAAAAGATAAGAAAATCAAATACCCGGGTTAAGTTCGGCACAGTAATTGCATATTTATTCAACAATCCGGCGATTATTTTAGTAATTGTCAGGGAAAGGCAATATCCGTAATTTTGCGAAGAAATTTATAAGAAATGAGAATGATTCAAGCCACAGGAATAGCAAATATCGCCGTTTTTTTACTTTACGCAGCATTGTTTGCTGTTTATTTGTATGATTTCCTAAAAGCTGAAAAAATAACCAGGAACCTGACCAGAGTTGTTCTCTTTGTAACCCTGCTTGTTCATTTTTTCTATCTTATCATACGAACCATTGCTTTTGACCATCCTCCCATTACCAATGTTTTTGAGATATTTACCGTTTTAGCATTTTCTATCTGTTTCTCTTACTTTGTGCTTGAGCTGCTGACCGACATACGCGGGACCGGCGTATTTATCATCTTTATAGCGATAATGTTTCACTTGAAGACGAGATCGCATTGAAGAAATCTGCG
>CAYYJL010000529.1:0-2595 GCA_964472245.1 uncultured Ignavibacteriaceae bacterium
TTGTTCCGGAAGATGTTTATTCATCGGTCTTGGTTATGGCTGCATTCGGAGTTGGGACATCGCCTCTGTTATCAGCATTATTTTTTGGCAGCTCAATCAGCAAAATTTTCCCCGGCTTTTCTTTCAGCAAAGTTGCACCCTATATGACCATTGCAGTCTCCGTGCTGCTGATTTTGCGTGGATTGGATTTGGGAATTCCATTTATAAGCCCGCAGCTTCACAATATCAATATACATGGCAGCAACTGCTGCTCACCGTAATGCTATCGGCAATTTCCGGAATATTGTTATTTTTTGATCTTATACCGGTTATTTAAAACAGAAAAAGCGGCTTGTGAAAGCCGCTTTTTTCTGCTAAATGAAAACTATATTGTTATATATTAGTCATTTATTGGGGTAAGTAATTTAATTTCCACTCTTCTGTTCATTGATCTTCCCTCTGCATTATCATTAGAAGCGATTGGGTTGCTTTCTCCATATCCTTTGATTTGAAGGTTATTTCTGCTGACTCCCTGGCTGACCAAATAGTCAACAATGGATTGTGCTCTGAGTTTTGATAATTTCAGATTACTTGATTCAGAACCAACTGCATCTGTGAATCCGCCTATCTCCCATTTGTAATCTTTGTGTTGCTTCATGGTCGCAACAACATCCTTTAATGCTTCATAGGCGCTTGGCAAAAGTTTTGCTTTGTTCGACTCAAAATTTGTATCACCGCTGAGAACTAAATGCTTTATAACAGCAGGTTTGGTAACAACAACAACTTCTTTTTCTTTTACAAGGGCACATCCGTCAGGTCCGACCTGAACGCCTTTAGGAGTGTTTGGACATTTATCAAGTGCATCAGGTACACCGTCATCGTCGGAATCAACCGGACAGCCGGATTTATCAACACTCACTTTGGCTGGTGTATTGGAACACTTGTCTAAATAGTCAGGTACACCGTCACCATCAGTATCGATCGGGCATCCGTGCTTATCAACTTTTACGCCGATAGGAGTATTTTGACATTTATCAACGTCATCATTTATTCCATCATTATCTGAATCTATAGGACATCCGGAAGCATCAACTTTTACCATTGGAGGTGTATCCTTACACTGATCAAGATAATCGGCTACTCCATCTTTATCTGAATCAACAGGACATCCAAATTCATCAACTACAACACCTTTAGGCGTACCTTCGCAGGCGTCCCGGTTGTTTGGTACTCCGTCACCGTCATAATCACTATCGCGACCAAAATAATATGATAAGCCGACATTGCCGGTATATAACAAATCATTGTTCGGGCCTGTTTTGAAATCATCCAAATAATCGCTTGAGCCGACTATAATACCGCCTCCGGCATTAAGACTGATATCTTTAGTTAACATAACGCGAACTGCAACATCACCGTTATAGGTCAACTGATGATGAGGGTAAGTATCGGCAATGAACCCCGGCAGCTGATACCCGGTATTTGATTTTGGGTAAAACCACATATTTGCCACTCCAAAAGAAGCAATGGTATATAGTCCGTCTCCGAACGAAATCAAATACGTAACACCGCCGCCGTAAAGGTCAATTTTTGAATTGAACTCTCCATTGGTGTTTCCTGAGGCAGGGTCTACATCAACGCCGGCTGCAAATCCGGTTTGGGCGAATATCCTGAAACCAAGATTTCCGGCTCCGCTTGAGGGCAAATAGTATTCAAAACTTGCCTTGCCATTGTAGTTAATTTTTGGAGTTACATAATCGGTAAATGCGAAAGTAATACCGGTTTCTCCGGTTACTCCCCAAACATTTGACATAGCATTTAGTCTGGGGGCTTCATTGTTTTGAGCCATACTGCTGAAGCTTAAGCCAAAAAGCAGCAGGCAAATTGTAAGTAAAGTTTTCATATAATATATATCCTTTAAGGTTGGAGAAAATTAGTTGAAGAAAAATCTGGCGCCAAGTCCGGCGTCAATGCCAAATCCCGTGGCAGGGGTCAATTGAAATACCGGTATAACTTCAATAAATAAATCAAGCGGTGTATCCCTTGGCCACCAGGCAATACCAACGACGCCACGGACTCCAAAGGATTCTTCGTATCCGGCACCGCTGTTAAATCTGAATCCGATACCATAAAAGACCGGGAACCTCTGAGTTGCTTGAATGGCAGTCTGGGAATGCCACAAATAGTCCATATGAAAATGGACTCGTTTATCCCCGTTATATTCACCTTTATAGGTAAAGCGATCACCGCCCCATGCATAACCTAAGCCAAAATCAATGGCATTCTTATTTGAAGTCCATAACTTTGCACTTAATCCTGTCGGCTCACCTAGTATGATACCTGCACCAAAACCTTTATCTTGTGAATGCAGCGGTACAGCAGTGATTAAAATCATTATAGTTAATATAAGAGTTGTTATTTGTATTTTCATTTTGTCAGCTTCCTTTAGTATTTTTTACTAAAATATTTTACGCAATGTTGCTTTTTCATCTTATATGTATTGTTGTATTGCATATACAATAATAGTCCCGCCGGTCTGCTGAAACAATCGGACATCGGGATGAAAAGAGAACTAATCCGAAAGATTGATACAGAAGATTAACTCCGTTTTTCGTA
>CAYYJL010000530.1:0-2578 GCA_964472245.1 uncultured Ignavibacteriaceae bacterium
GAACTCCTTTCCGTGATCTCATCAAACATGCCGGCGGCACAACCGTTCAGGAGTATGCGATATATATAGGCGGCGTTATGATGGGGCAGCTTTCCCACAATCCTGATGATGTGGTCACAAAAACTACAGCCGGATTGGTTATTCTCCCGATGGAGCATTACATTATTAAAAGAAAAAACCAGCCGGAAAAAAACTGGCACCGCATCGGCAAATCCGCCTGTGACCAATGCAGTTATTGTACGGAGTTTTGTCCCCGGTATTTGCTTGGTTACAATGTACAGCCGCATCTGGTAATGAGGTCACTCGGCTTTTCCAAAACCGGTTCCGATGTCTGGAATCAGATGGCGGAACTTTGCTGTGCCTGCGGTCTTTGCACGCTTTATGCCTGCCCCGAAGATTTGTTTCCAAAAGAAGCATGTGATAAAAGCAAAGCCGAGATGCGGTCTGCAGGAATAAAATACGTTCAGGAAAAACCGGTAAAGGTTCATCCAATCAAGGAGGGTCGCAGAGTGCCTTTAAAACAACTGATAAAAAAACTCCGGCTTGATGAATATGACGGCCATACCCCATTTAATTCAACTTCCCCGGAACCGCAGAAGGTTAAAATTATGCTGAAGCAGCATGTTGGTGAAATAGCACTCCCCTCTGTAATTGAAGGAGATAAGGTAAACAAAGGACAGCCCCTTGCCAATGTACCAAACGGAAAAATGGGAAGCATTATCCATTCATCCATAGACGGTACCGTTACGGAAGTTACCTCTCAGTATATCATCATAAAACGATAACAGGAAATACTATTATAATGGCAAAACTAAATTCACTCGGACTCATTGAAATGACCAGCATTGCTGCCGGTATGCAGGCGGCTGATATTATGCTGAAAACCGCAGATGTTGAGATGATACTTTCCCGCACAATCTGCTCCGGAAAGTATATGACATTAATCGGAGGCGAAGTAGCAGCAGTAACAACAGCAGTTGATGCCGCGGTGGAAACCATTAACTTTGGCGTGATTGATCATTTTGTTATCCCCAATGTTCATCCGGATATATTCCCTGCAATTGCGGGACATACCGGTGTGCAGTTGTTGGAGTCACTCGGCATTATCGAATCCTTTTCCGTGGCATCTCTTATTGAAGCAGCGGATGCAGCGGTTAAAGCTGCCTCGGTTAAATTAATTGAAGTCCGCCTGGCAATGGCACTCGGAGGGAAGGCCTTTGTTACGATGACCGGAGAAGTAGCAGCTGTTACAGCAGCCGTTGAAGCAGGTGCAGCGCTTGTTTCGGAAAAAGGTTTGCTGGTTAACAAAGTTGTGATTGCCCAGCCAAGACAAGAACTGCTCAATGAAATGATATAAACTTTACGGGAGAGTATAGTTTGGAAAAAGAGGAAAAATTTTTAGTACGGGATGTTTTTAATGCGGATGTTGTCAAACAATTAGCAGCTGCAATTAAGAAAAATTATTCCAAATTTGATGATGCCCGCTTTACAAAAGAAATTGTAAAAGAGTTCCCTAAACTATCTTTCAGCGAGCGCTCCGCATTAATTACCGATAAACTGTATGAATACCTGCCCAAAGATTTCCCGCAATCCTGCGCCATTCTGCTTAAGTCACTTCCAAAGGAAATTCAGGAAGAAGCATTGGAAGGATTCGGCGGTTTTATCGTCTGGCCGATGAGTATATATATAAGCCGGTATGGTATGCAGCATTTTGATTTATCTATCAATGCACTGTATGAGATGACGAAAAGATTTTCCGCAGAAGGGGCTATCCGTTATTTTCTTATCGAGTATCCGGAACAGACACTCCGCATCATGGAGAAATGGATTGATGACCCAAACCCCCATGTACGCCGCCTTGTTTCCGAAGGAAGCAGACCCCGGCTTCCCTGGACTATCCGTCTGCATCAGTTTATTAAGGACCCCAAGCCGGTTCTGCGTCTCCTTGAAAAGCTGAAAGAAGACCCGGTCCTGCTCGTACGAAGATCCGTAGCAAATAATATGAATGATATTGCAAAAGATCATCCTGAATTGGCTGCTGATACCCTTGCAAAGTGGAACAAATCAAAAAATCCCGGTACCAGGTGGATTGTTCAGCACGGCTCACGCACATTGATAAAGATGGGTAATAAGAAAATATTGAGTGCATTGGGATTTGGTGCAGACGAGGGAATCTCAATAAAAAAATTCCGGATTGCCAGCACCGAAGTTTCCTTTGGAAGTGCTGTCGCTTTCAGTTTTGAGGTTCATGCGGAGAATAAACCGGCAGAATTGATGATTGATTATATTGTTCATCATAAAAAGGCAAACGGGGGAACATCGCCCAAAGTATTTAAACTTGCCAGAAAAAAAATCGTACCCGGCGAGCCGCTGTTCATAGAAAAAAGCCACCCCTTCCGGGAAATCACCACACGCAAATATTATCCCGGTGAACATTTTATAGAAATTCAAATTAATGGCAATACATACGGCAAGAAGAAGTTTATTTTAAATATGTAGAGTTTTGCGGCCGTTACGTTAACTCCGGTAGTGTTATCTGTCATACCTTCGGCATTCCGGAGTTTATGACCAATTATTT
>CAYYJL010000531.1:0-2564 GCA_964472245.1 uncultured Ignavibacteriaceae bacterium
TTTTCCTAAAAAATCACCAAGAGAAACTTTTTTTTCATCCTGATTTGGCAGTGTAAATGCCGGTGCTTTTTTACCTTCTGTTATCATTACATCCTTTTGTGATTGAGTACTTAATTAGTTGGATGTTATAATCCGGAAACAGTTTCTTTTATTTTTTGATAATCCGGTTCCATACCCGGTGAGGCAAGCACCTCTGCATATTTAACAACACCCTCTTTATCAATCACAAATGCAGCCCGCTGAGAAACACCGTTGAAATCCCATTTGCCGGGAGCAAATACCGGAGTAAGCACCCCGTAACTTTCTGAAACGTTTTTGTTGAAGTCCGAAAGGAGGTCAAAGGTCAGCCCGAGTTTATCTGCCCACATTGCGAGTGAAAAGGGACTGTCCACACTGATTCCCAGAACTTTTGCATTCATCGTATTGTAATCAGTCATGCTGTCGCGGAATCTGCACATTTCCTTTGTGCAGGTACCTGTATTCGCAAAGGGGAAAAACAGTACAACCACTGTTTGTCCGCGAAACTGCGAGAGTGAAATTTTTTCCGATTTATGATTGTAAAGCTGAAAATCCGGGGCGGTATCTTGTAATTGTACGGGCATAGTTATCCTTTTATTCATGTATATATGTAATCAACACCACATACGGGTGCATAGTTCCAAAAAAAATCCCATCTTTTGCATGAGATGGGATTTTTCCGGTCAAATCAATTTTTGAGACCTTGTCCACTCCAGGAATCCCTGTTCCAACTGTTCAAAGGACTCTATGACGAACAATTTTGGCTGCAGGTGCCACACTTCATATTCCTGAACAACAATCTTTGCGGGGTCAAAGGGAACAACCTCAACAGCATCCGAAAGCGCATGCTGTACTTCGTTTAACGAGGATATGATTCCTGCACCATAAATCCTTCTGCCTGCAGTATTATTGATGAGGCCGAATTCCACCGTAAACCAGTGGAAACGCTCCAGCATGATATGCTGTTCCCCTTTTGCATTCAGGGCAGCTTCACCGAATTTCTGGTAAAAGTTGGCAAAATTTGTATTGGTAAGAAGTGGCATATGCCCGAAAATATCATGGAACAAATCAGGTGCCGGCGTGTAATCAAGCTCCTCCTTGCCACGGATGTAATCAGTGGAGGGGAAAATTCTCTTGCGGAGCAGTTCAAAAAAATCTTCTTCATGAATGAGTCCGGGTACTCTGGCTACTTTCCATTCGGTAGTTCTGGTTAACGCTGCACTCAGGTCAGCCAATGCGGGAATTTTATCGGGTGAAAAACCCATCAGCTGTGTCCCTTCAATGTACTCCTGGCATGCACGACCTTCCAGCAGACCCATTTGCCGGTTAAAAAGTATCTTCCAGGTATCCTGATCGGTTTCCGGATATGAGGGATACACAATCTCATCACCGACCGGAACTGTACCGGTTAGTTTTTGAGGAATACAGCGCGGATCCACGCCTTCTGCCGCTGCTTTTTCATAAGCGGTCAGAACTTCCTTTGATTCGGATATCATAATAAACCTTTATAATTTTTAATGAGCTTAATCTAATTATAAATCCACTTTTTAACAAGGGAATGCAATTACTCTCCAACCCTAATCTGGCAAGGTTAGTAAGTTCGTTCAGTTTTCTTTAGAATTAGCAGATATTTCCATGCTTCGATGCCCTTTGTGGAGGATAATCCGGAAATACTTAAAAAAATCTGAGCCGAGTATCCCTCGTACACCCCCGAAACTCAATATCGGTTGCATCAAACCGGGTAAATTTCCGTATCTGATCTGAAAGCGGTGGCCCGCAATTTCTGTCTCAATCAGGAAAACTTTTGTCTCAAAATTACCAATCAACGGATGAAAGTCAGATTCGATATGGGATGGAGGAATTCCATCTGTAATGGATTCATCCAAATATGATAAACCAGCGCCCGTATCCAGGTAGCACGAAATGGGTTTTCCTCCCGCCTCAACTGAGATTATTGGAATATTAAAACCTGATGATAAGGCGATGCCCTGGCAATGTGAAGAGTGGTCATCCATGAAAAACCGGATTTCACTTTTTTGGTAATCAAAGATTGTTCCCAGCTGAGATAATATATCATTTCCGAGAAGTGTTGTTATCGGATATCCTAATTGGCCGGAGATCGATTCGATGGATACCCCCATCATATTTGTCTGTACCGAGTACTCTTCTCCAAGAAAAAACAGTTCATTTGAAGTATGAAGAGTCACCGGAGAACCGGTATCAACTAAAATTAACTCTGATTCAGTTCTAAATACCGGAACATCTTTATGGAAAATCAGGGGAAATTTCTTCATAGGTAAATGTTAATCCTGCCAGGTTGCATTTCATTCCCATGTAAATGATATATGATTCCAAATTGATCTTGACGATTCTATTTCAAAAATAGGGACAAAAAACTTTTCTAATTTCGCCATTACTATGCTAAATTTTACTTCACCCTCGAGTTTTCTTCTAGTGAGAAAATTCTCCCAATTTGTTTGCATCGCGGATTGTACGAAATACTCCTGAGTAAATATATATTGTATGTTCTCAAGAGGAGTTCTTCT
>CAYYJL010000532.1:0-2558 GCA_964472245.1 uncultured Ignavibacteriaceae bacterium
GTTTGCCATCAATTCCTTCAGTTCACTATAGTTTTGTCCTGAAGGAAGTTTAACTTTGAGCCATTCAGGACGCTTCAGTTTTTCGGATTGTTCCGATTCAACTTTGCTCTTGAAGGCTCTCTGATGCTGATTTATCATAAATTAACTTCTCAATATCCGAATTCTAATCTTTATTAATCTGTTAAATCTTCGTTAAAATTTTCCAGATTATCCTTAATCGCTTTGAGGAATTTTCCCCCAAGCATTCCGTCAACTAACCGGTGATCATGTGAAAGTGTAAGATACATCATGGAACGAATTGCTATTACATCTGAGCCGTGTGATTCCAATACTACCGGACGTTTAACAACTGCTCCAACTCCCAGAATAGCAACTTCCGGCTGATTGATAATCGGAGTACCGAACAAGGTGCCAAATACTCCATAGTTGGTTATCGTAAACGTTCCGCCTGATATATCATCAGGGGATAATTTACGCGTGCGGGATTTTTCAGCCAGTTCGCTGATGCTTCTTGCCATACCGATTATGTTCTTTTCGCCGGCACGTTTGATATTCGGAACGATAAGTCCATTGGGTTCCAGTGCAACCGCAATACCCAGATTGATATCTTTTTTCACGATTATGCTGTTCTCGTCAATGGAAGCATTAACCATTGGATACTGCCTGAGCGCTTTTACAACTGCATGAGAGATAAAGGACATATAAGTAAGTTTTATACCGGATTCCTTTATATACTTTTCTTTGTTAGCAGATATAAAATCAGATATACCGGTCATATCAACTTCAACCAAACCGGTGACATGCACAGAGGTATCCCGGCTGTGTATCATATGCATCATAATTTTCTGCCGGATGTTATCCATTGGTATAACCTCTACAGGTCCTTTTTGTCCGGATGGTTCAAAAGCAAATGACGATGATGATGAAACTGATTGAGTTTTAGGCGATTGAACTACAGGAACACTTTGAGTCGTTGAAACGGATATATCTTTTTTACCTGTTCTGTTCTTTATATATGCAAGAATATCATTCTTGGAAACTCTGCCTCCCATACCTGTACCGGAGATGCTTTCCAATTCATCGAATGAAATTCCTTCTTCGCGAGCGATATTCAATACGAGAGGTGAATAAAATCTGTTTCCGTTTGAAGGGATCACTTCCTTTTCAGTTTTAATGCTTTCCTGTACCACAGCTGGTGCGGATTCGGATGCCGCTGTATTGGCTGCGTTTGCGGCAATCGCATCATGCATGCTTCCGGAACCGGTTGAACTGCTGGCTCCATCACCTCCCAATTTAGCAACCACTGTACCAACCGAAACAGTTTCCTGTTCATTAACAAGGATTGCAGAAACTACCCCTTCAGCAGGAGAAGGAACTTCGGTATCTACTTTGTCAGTGCTGATCTCGAAAATTATCTCATCTTTTTTTACAGTGTCACCAACCTTTTTATGCCACTTGATAATCGTTCCTTCCATAACGGATTCGCCCATCTTTGGCATAGTAATTTCAACTACCGGACCGGATGCAGCCGAAGCTGATTTGGGGGCGGGTTGTTTGACAGTCACAGGTGCTGCTGCTTCTTTAACGGGTTCCGGTGATTTTTCTGCTTTTGGTTGAGGAGCTTCTGCCGGAGCTGAGGTACCTTGTTCTGAGTCCATTACAGCAACTACGGTCCCAACTTCAACGGTTTCACCTTCCCCAAAAAGTATTTGGGATATATACCCTTCATTCTGTGAAGGAATTTCAGTATCAACCTTATCTGTACTAATTTCAAAAATAATTTCATCCCGCTTTACGAAATCACCCGGCTTTTTATGCCATTTGAGTATTGTCCCTTCGGTAACGCTTTCGCCCATTTTGGGCATAATAATATCTGATTTCATTAATCGCCTCTTAATAAAGAATTAATTCTTTGATTGATTTATAAATGCCGTCACGGGAAGGAAGTATTTCTGCTTCCAGTATCGGAGAATAAGGGACATGGGCATCCTTAGCAGCATATCTTCTTACCGGACCATCCAGCTTTTCAAAACAGTTCTCTGTAATACGGGCAGCTATTTCAGCTCCAAATCCCCCCGTCAGCGTATCCTCATGTATAATGATTGCCTTACCGGTTTTCTTTATAGAGTTATAAATTAATTCTTCGTCCAATGGTATTATGGTACGTAAATCAATTATCTCCGGATTCATTCCCTCTTCTTTTAATTTCCTGGCCGCAAAAACAGAATCCCAAACGGATGCACCATAGGTAATAACAGTAACATCTTTACCTTCCATAACAACTTTACCTTTGCCAAACGGCAGCAGATAATCATTATCGGGTTCGGGCGCAATTGCAAAACTTTGACGATACAATCCTTTATGTTCACAGAAAAGGACGGGATCATTCAAACGAATTGCGGTCTTTAACAATCCTTTGGCATCAGCTGAATTTGAAGGGTATGCAATGTATATTCCCGGAACATGTGCAAAAATGGATTCAATATTCTGGCTGTGGTATAATCCACCGTGGATATAACCGCCAACTGCCACCCGGGTAACAACCGGTGCAGACCAAT
>CAYYJL010000533.1:0-2556 GCA_964472245.1 uncultured Ignavibacteriaceae bacterium
ATTTATTATTTTAGCAGTAATGCGCAGGTTTGTTTCATTGACAGTTTGGGTAAATATACAGTCTTTAAGCTTGCAGATCACCTTCAACCGGGAGACACTATTGCAATCGAGTTCACCCTTTCTCACTCACCGCAAGGAATACTTGACCGGCACACTTTGGTGCAATCCAATGGCACTTACATAACCTCCGAAATTTTTCCAACCTTGGGTTTCAGGAGTGACTCCCCCGACTTTGCAGACCCGATTAAAAAACACTCAGGAAACCACTACCGTGCTGATGACGCAGATTTTATATCTTTGTCCATAAAAGTTAGTACGGTGGAAAATCAAATCGCACTGGCTCCGGGCTGCCTTGTAAATAATTATACATTGAATGGAAGAAATTACAGTCATTATATTTTTCCCGGTCAGGTAACGCCGGAATTTGCCTTACTATCTGGAAAATATGCAGTCCACACTGAAGTTCAAGAAAATGATACCTTGCAAGTGAACTATCACCCGGATCACCATCAGAATATTGCACATACCCTTAAAGGTCTTCGTGCTTCCCGGGATTTTTATTCCGAATTATTTGGAAAACCCCTGCATTCAGTGCTTCGGTTAGTGGAATTTTCCCGGCGAAATGGTAATTATGCACAGGCATTTAATACACTGATTGCCTACTCGGAATCGGGTTTTATTCTTGATGCCAATATTGATCCTGACAAATCGATAAATCTGCCATTCCTGGGTGCTGCTCATGAAATGGCACATTTGTGGTGGGGTACAAGGGTGGTACCTGCCGATGCACCCGGATATAAATTAATAACTGAAAGTATATCTGAATACCTTGCATATAAGGTGTATCAGAAGCAGTTTGGAAAAAATGCGGCTCAACTGATTCTGGAAAAAGCCATGTCTGATTATATGAAAAAATCCCTCGAAGCTGAAAATGAGAAGCCGCTCTCTCTGGTTTACGATGCATCTGATAATTTCGCAGCTTATCAGAAAGGTCTTATCGTGTTTTGCATACTTGAAGACTTGCTTGGCGAAAGTAAGCTCACGGACATTCTTTCCGGTTTCTTTGATCGGTATGCAGTGGGTAGAGCACAGTACCCAAGTGCCGCAGACCTGATTGATTATATACTGCAAAATTCTTCATCTTCTCTCCATGCAAAAATTAAAAATCTGTTTACAACAGTTTGGCATCAGGCCATATCCGTAAATGAAGTAAAAAGCTTAGTTAACGGAAGCATTTTTCAGACAGTACTCCAACTGGAATTTAAGACTCTTCAGAAAAACGAGCTCAATCAGTTTTTACCGGAGAACTCATTTCCTGATACTGTCGAAATTGGACTTTACGCCCATGCAAAAACAATTCCGCCGGACACTATTATTAAAGTTGGATTGCACCCGGGCATAAACAATATTTCCTTAGAAACCGGCTTCAGACCTGAAAAAATTGTCATTGACCCGGGGTATAAGTTCTTTTTCAGATCCCGGTCAAAATTGATTCATAAGATGTGATTATAAAAACAGACCAACTTTCATTATTTTACGCTTTTAAAGAATGACTACCCTGCTAAAACCATGAAAAAAACAATAACCGGAGAACGGATTGCTCTTTCAGCATTAACCGTGTTCTATTTGTTTATGCTGATAGCGGCAAGGGGTTCCTTCT
Organism: uncultured Ignavibacteriaceae bacterium; assembly: GCA_964472245.1. Taxonomy (GTDB): domain Bacteria; phylum Bacteroidota; class Ignavibacteria; order Ignavibacteriales; family Ignavibacteriaceae; genus H2-BAC3. The sequence goes on from CAYYJL010000533.1 coordinate 1,661, forward strand.
GGCAGAGATTTGAACCAGTGCAATTAAACACTGCCATACTATTGCTGCCGGTAGTTTTTTTCGGGCATTCCTTCTATCTGAACAATCTTTATAAACAGAACCGGAATAATATTCTGTATGGTTCAATGGTATTCCTTGGCTTTATACTTTCCTATTACCTGCCGCAAATTATTTCCGCAATCACAGGAAGCGCGTCAGGTAAATTTGAATACATGTGGAGTATATATGTTGGAGGCGTTTCACTCTCCTGGATTTATATCACAACGAAGGATTGGTACCAAAATGCTGCAAAAATAAAAGAACTCGAACATGACAGAGTTGAAGCAGAACTAAAATTCCTGAGAGCAAAAGTTGATCCTCATTTCCTTTTTAATACACTTAACAGTATTTACGCAATCTCGCTGGAAGAAAAAGCTGAAAAAACAGGAAATTCTCTTATTCATCTGAGTGACCTGATGCGTTTTACTTTACATGAAGCATCACAATTGAAAATCAAACTTTCAAAAGAGCTGGGATTTCTTCAGAATTATATCGCATTACAAAATCTTCGCCTGCCTCATGAGCAGGAAGTAAAATTTCTATTAGAGCAAAGTTCTGTTTCCAGTTCAGCCGTTGTACCTCCTCTATTGCTGCTCCCGCTTGTGGAGAATGTTTTTAAGCACTCATCCCCAAATGGAGATTCTGCTGCAACGATCTCAATTGTGATACAGGAACAATCAATCATTTTAACTACGAAAAATCATTACGCTGCATCTGTCTCTGTCCCTTCAGCATCCGGCTCAGGGTTGTTTAACTTAAAAGACAGATTAGAATTACTCTACCCCGGTAACTATGAGCTCACTTCCGGAAAATTCGGCGGAATATATATATCCACTCTGAAATTTCCGTTTGAATCA
>CAYYJL010000534.1:0-1849 GCA_964472245.1 uncultured Ignavibacteriaceae bacterium
AAGACACAAAATCTCCGTTTGAGCCGAAGAGTGATGAGGTGACCGTTAAGGATGAAGGCAAAAAAGATGATAAAAAGGATGAGAAAAAATCTGACTCCAAAGAGGTAACCGTTACCATTGATTTTGACGGAATAACAGACCGCGTGCTGGAGCTTCCTTCATCTGCGGCAGGTTTCGGAAATATTGTTGTTACAGGAACAAAGGTATATTATACAAAACGTTCCAGCAGCGAGCGCGGACCCAAGTTGTATATGTATGACCTTGATAAGCAGAAAGAAACCGAAATTGCTGATGCAGGCGGGTTTGAAATTTCTGCAGATAAAAAGAAAATGATGCTGGGTGTACGCGGCGACTATTACATTATTGATTTACCTTCCGCCAAGGCAGACTTGAAGGATAAAATCAATACCGGTGACATGAAAATGAACTTAGACCGGAAAGCAGAGTGGACTCAGATATATAATGAAGCATGGCGCCAGATGCGTGATTTCTTCTATGCACCAAATATGCACGGTGTTGACTGGGAGAAAATGAAAAAGAACTACGCTCCGCTGGTTGCTCATGTGAATAACCGTATTGATTTAACCTATATTATCGGTGAACTTATCGGTGAGCTGAACGCAGGACATGCATATGTTGGCGGCGGTGATTACGCAAAGGCAGACCGTGTAAAGGTGGGTCTGCTGGGTGCACAGCTGGTGCGTGATGCTTCCGGTTATTACAAAATTCAGAAGATTTACAAAGGCAGGAACTGGGATAAAAATTACCGCTCTCCTTTGACTGAAATAGGCGTTGAAGCAAAAGAAGGTGATTTTATTGTTGCCGTTAACGGCGTTTCCGTAAAAGGAATGAACAATATATATGAATCACTGATCGGGACTGCGGATAAGCAGGTAATGCTTAAAATTAACAGCAAGGCATCTGAAGATGGGGCAAAGGAATTTACCGTTGTTCCGATTGATGATGAACATGACCTGCTCTATTTTAACTGGGTGCAGAATAATATTGAAAAAGTATCGAAAGCTACAGACGGAAAAGTGGGATATATACACATTCCGGATATGGGCGTGCCCGGGCTTAACGAATTTGTTAAATATTATTATCCACAGTTAGGCAAAGAAGCATTGATTATTGACGTGCGCGGAAACGGCGGCGGCAATGTATCCCCGATGATTATCGAGCGCCTGCAGCGTGAAATGGCACAGATTAACATGGCGCGGAACGGTGTTCCCTCACCAAATCCGGGCGGCTTGCACCTTGGACCCAAAGTTGCACTGTGTGATGAATTTTCCGCTTCAGACGGTGATATATTCACCTACCGCTTTAAGCATTATAAACTCGGCACTGTCATCGGTAAAAGAACCTGGGGCGGTGTGGTTGGTATCCGCGGATCACTGCCGTTTGTTGACGGCGGTTTCCTGAACAGGCCGGAATTCAGCCGCTATGATGTTGACGGCAAAGAGTGGATTATGGAAGGATACGGCGTTGACCCCGATATCGTGGTTGACAATGATCCCGTAAAGGAATATGAAGGTGTTGATGAGCAGCTGCAAAAAGGTATTGAGACTGTACTCAACGACCTGAAAACAAAGAAGCAGACACTGCCGGATCCTCCAAAGTACCCGAACAAAAGTAAATAATATATAACCATGAAACCCCTGTCTGAAAAGGCGGGGGTTTTTTGGTTTTAAACACGTACAAAGATAATTACAGATGAGCTGCAAAAAAAAGTCTGAATCAGGATTTACAGGATTTAAGGATTGGCAGGATTAAATGAGCGGATGAAGGTTATGTTTGGGAGATGGTTGTGGGGATATATATTAGAAACTATATTTGATTTGACGAGAGT
>CAYYJL010000534.1:1859-2552 GCA_964472245.1 uncultured Ignavibacteriaceae bacterium
GGAAAGTTGTTTGCAGATGAGCTGCAAAAAAAAGTCTGAATCAGGATTTTAGGATTAACAGGATTAAATGAGCGGATGAAGGTTTTTTTAGGGAGATGGTTGTGGGATATATATTAGAAACTATATTTGATTTGACGAGAGTTCACAGTATCATATTTTCCGAACTTTCCGAACCATGCTTGCTGCTTAAGTTATTGAAAAATAAGAAGTTAGCAAAACGGCTGGTTCACGTGGTTCGGAAAAATGATAATTATATAATCGCATAGATGGAAAATAGGAAAATAATTGATATGTTGTTTAAGTGAGGGGAGATTTCATTACCGGGCAATTTGTCACAAAAATGGAGTAATTTGCGACAATTAGTATGAGGTCTTTTATGCGTACTAGTTGGCAAAAATGTCTGAATCAGGATTTACAGGATTTTAGGATTTGCAGGATTTAAGGCGCAGGTGAGATGGTTTTGCAGGGGTATCAGTTTTTGAAAATTATTTTGTCCCAAGATTTTGCAAATATTTGGGACGAAAGGGAAATGCAATCTTTCCAACAAAGGACACCAGGGGGAGGAAGGTGGCAAATGTTGGAAACCCAGAAAAAGGAGACTAAAAAGGATTTTTGGGTTATGGCTACAATGGCACGGATGGCGAAAATCTGACTATCAAAATAACTTGAGATACCCTCACACCATAATAATTT
>CAYYJL010000535.1:0-2542 GCA_964472245.1 uncultured Ignavibacteriaceae bacterium
GGATGCTTTCACCTCAGCTTGAAGTGCTCACTATTTTGTGTCATCAGGGGCTGTTTCTTCTGCATGAACAGCCCCATATTTCAATTTGATTTATCTTGTAAGATGTCTGTACTTAATCCTGTGCGGCTGATCTGCTTCTATGCCCAGACGTTCTCTTCTCTTTTCTTCATATTCGGTATAATTGCCGTCAAAGAATACAACTTTACTTTCTCCTTCGAATGCCAGAATGTGAGTAACAATTCTGTCAAGAAACCAGCGGTCGTGGGAGATAATCAATGCACATCCGGCAAAGTTTTCAATGCCTTCTTCAAGAGCGCGCATGGTGTTTACATCCAGGTCATTGGTCGGTTCATCTAGCAGCAGAACGTTTGCCTGTTCTTTAAGCATTAATGCAAGATGTACACGGTTTCTTTCTCCTCCGGAAAGGACGCTTACTTTTTTCTGCTGATCTGCACCGGAGAAGTTGAACTGTGCAACGTATGCCCGGGAGTTAATGGTTTTGTTTCCAAGTGTGATAGTATCTTCACCGCCGGAAATCAGTTCCCAGATTGATTTATCAGTTTTGATTGCATCCCTGTTCTGATCAGCATATGCAAGCTTTACCGTTTCGCCAACTTTAACCGCACCTGAATCAGGTTTTTCTTCCCCCGTAATCATCTTAAAGAGTGTTGTTTTACCAGCACCGTTTGGGCCGATGATGCCTACAATAGCTCCCGGAGGAATTGAGAAACTCATATCCTGAACCAGAATATTTTCTCCGTATGCCTTTTGTACATTTTCTATATCAATAACATTTTTACCGAGCCGTGGTCCCGGTGGTATATATAACTGCAGTTCCTTCTCACGCTGTTCAGCTTTCTGTGAAAGCAGAGTTTCGTATGCAGAAATTCTTGCTTTGGATTTTGCATGGCGTGCCTTTGGTGCCATGCGAATCCACTCAAGCTCCCGTGCGAGAGTTTTTTGCCGGTCACTTTCTTTCTTCTCCTCAAGAGCAAGCCGCTGCTGTTTCTGTTCTAACCAGGATGAGTAATTTCCCTTATATGGAATGCCCTCTCCGTTATCCAGTTCAAGAATCCATCCCGCCACATTATCAAGGAAGTAACGGTCGTGTGTAACTGCAATAACAGTGCCTTCATACTGCTGAAGGTGTTTTTCTAACCAGCCGACAGTTTCCGCATCGAGGTGGTTGGTAGGTTCATCTAAAAGTAATATATCCGGCTTGGTTAAAAGCAAACGGCATAAAGCTACACGTCTCTTTTCACCGCCTGATAAAACCTTGACCGGTGTATCACCATCGGGACAGCGCAATGCATCCATTGCCATATCAAGGCGGGCATCTAAATCCCATGCATTATAAGCATCTAATTTTTCCTGAACAGCGCCTTGTTTATCAAGCAGCTTGGTCATTTCATCGTCATCCATCCGCTCGGCAAACTTTGCGTTTATTTCATCGTATTCCCTCAAAAGATCAACGATCTGCTGAACCCCCTGCTGAACAATTTCTTTCACGGTTTTTGTATCATCAAGCACCGGCTCCTGTTCCAGATAACCAATTGTGTAACCGGGGGATACTGTGGTTTCTCCGTTGAATTCCTTATCAACCCCTGCGAGAATGCGCAACAGACTTGATTTACCGGAGCCGTTTAATCCCAGCACACCGATTTTTGCGCCGTAAAAATATGAGAGATAAATATCCTTAAGGACAGCTTTCTTATTGTAATATTTGCTTACCCCAATCATGGAGTAAATTATTTTATTGGGTTCAATAGCCAAGGTGAGTTTTTCCTGAATTTTAAAATTTAGCCCCGTAATATCCGAAAAAATCAGGCATGGAAAAAGACTGAAAAATTCGTTACTCCCCTCTGCGAACTACAATGCACCCCGTAACTATTTACCTGTAAAACCAGAATATGGAAGCGGAAACCACTTCAGATGAGGGCGCTATTTGGCGGGAGTTTTACCCACTGAAAACAATGTATCGAGCAAATCAGTACGTCCGCTGCTTTTAAGAATAGTGGGATGAAAGGGGAAATCATTGAGGTATTCATCGTTCATTTCCGGTTTGTGCCTGTAAACTAAAGCTGCTTTAACCCTCAGACGGTTAAATGAATCAACTTTAGCATGGGTAAAACCCAGTTTGTTTTTCGATTTTACGCTGAACTGCCAGACATTCATTTTATCATGGTTTTTCACCCGGTCACGGATGTTGCCGGCTTCCCCGACATACAGTAGCCGCGATGGCGTAAACACTCCCTCTTTATCCCCGGGTATCATTTCATAAATACAATATATACCGGAGTATGCCGGGAGTGCATCTAATTCGTTATCCATCACAAATCCTTCAAGCAAAATCGAATATGAGTATGCAGGCATACAATTTTCCCTATCTTTGAACCCTGTGTTTACAAATATGGTTGACATTTTTATTAAACAACGCTAAGTTATTAAAATTAAAAGTTTTATCCAAAAATACGGCTCCAGAGTGTTTTATATTGTGCTAACTGCAATATCGCATATTCCGTGTGACTTTTGGCAAAGTTCT
>CAYYJL010000536.1:0-2526 GCA_964472245.1 uncultured Ignavibacteriaceae bacterium
CTGCCTACGCTGCTCTGATAAACGGCGGCATATACTATGAACCAAAAGTAGTTAAAGCTATAACTGATGAATCCGGCAATGATGTAGTAAGATATGATGCTAAACCAATCCGTACAGTATTTTCTCCCGCAACCTCTGCAGTAATGAAAAGATTATTGGTAAGAGCAGTTGAAACCGGTACAGGAAAAAAAGCCCGTATAGAGGGTGTTGCTGTCGGCGGTAAAACAGGTACTTCCAGAAGACTGCATGAAGGTTCATACACACGTGATAAGTATAACGCCTCCTTTGTGGGGTTCTTTCCCGCAGAAATGCCGAAGTATCTTATATTGGTTGCCGTTGAAGTGGATAGCGATGCTTCATATACCGGCGGTGAAGTTGCTGCCCCGATATTTAAAGAAATTGCAACGAAGATACTTGCCCGGAATAAGCAGCCGGAAATAGATGAAACCCCAAAAGAAGAAAATGAATATAAAGTTCAGTTTGTATCAGCAACAGAGCCAATAACAGCAGAGTTTGTTCAGCTCAGGGGAAGTAATCCAATCAATATTAAAAAGTCTGTCATGCCGGATCTGAGAGGGCTCACCTTGCGCGATGCGGTAAAATACTGTACTGAGCTTGGATTGCAATTTAAGATTCAGGGGAATGGATATATAGCCGGGCAAAGCATACCGGCAGGACAAAGCATTTCCAAGGGAGAGATATGCCTGCTGCGCGGTTCACTAAAACTGCCGGGTGCGGAGTAGATATGCAGCTGACAGATTTTCTTAACGGATTCAAGATACTTTCAGTAACGGGCGAGGTGCAGCGTAAGGATGTTTCCAGCATTACATACGACTCCAGAATGGTACAGCCGAATTCCGTTTTTGCAGCAATTAAAGGATTTGCACAGGACGGGCATAAATATATTAATGAAGCGATCAGCAAAGGTGCAATAGCAGTGATTGTTGAAGATGCAAATACGCTGCCGGATGAAATATATATTCATTCCAAAACAGCAAAAATTGTGGTGCGTGACTCCCGCAAAGCACTGGCGGTGGCAGCTAATCATTTATACAAAAATCCTTCAGAAAAGCTGAAACTGAGTGCCGTAACAGGTACAAACGGAAAGACCACCTCAACATATATATTGCGCAGGATTTTTGAAACAGCCGGTTCGCTATGCGGACTGCTTGGAACGATTGAAATTCACAACGGCAGGGAAAAAATCAATGCTAAATTAACAACACCGGAATCTTCCGATGTTGCAAAATATTTGTATGATATGCTGGAATCCGGCTGCAGTTATGCAGTAATGGAAGCATCATCTCATGCATTGTATATGTCCCGCTTACACGGCTTAAAATTCCGCTCTGCGATATTTACAAATCTGAGCCAGGATCACCTTGATTTTCACGAAACCATGAACGGTTATTTTAATGCTAAAAAAATACTGTTTGACTCTGTTGATGCTGAGTGCTTTGTTGTATATAATCTTGACGACGAATTCGGTGAAAGCATAGTGGCTGACAGCCCCGGCATTAAAGTATCATTTGGTAAAAACCCTGCTGCCGATTACAGGATAGAAAACATTGTTTGCTCACTTGAAGGTACAAAGTTTACTATCACGCATAATAATGTGACCTATGCAATTTCTACTCCTCTCCGCGGGGAATTCAATGCCTACAATGTGACCGGCTCATTTGCTGCTGCACACAAACAGGGCATCCCTGCAGAGGTAATACTGAGTGCAATTAACGGACCAATACAAGTTCCGGGAAGATTTGAAGTATATACTGCTGGCACAAAGAAAATCGTCATTGACTATGCACACACACCGGATAGTCTTGAAAAAACCATCCGGAATATTAAAGATATAGCGCCGGGGGAACACCTGACCACTGTATTCGGATGCGGGGGAGACAGAGACCGTGGTAAACGCCCCATTATGGGTGAAATTGCATCACGGCTGAGTGATTTTGTAGTTCTGACAACAGATAACCCAAGGACTGAGAATCCTGCTCAAATAATGGATGATATTACCGCCGGGATTTCAGGCAGTAATTATTCGATTGTAGAAGACAGACGCGCTGCCATCCGGGAGGCAATTAATAACGCCGGTGAAAACTCAGTTGTTTTGATTGCCGGAAAAGGGCATGAAGATTATCAGGTAATTGGTAAAGAGAGAGTTCATTTCTCTGACCGGGAAGAAGTATTAAAGGTATTGAACAATGCCGGCAAATAATAATTTTAACATTTCAGGCAGGGAACTGCTGAGTATCACTGGTGTGGAGCTATCATCTGATGAAGCGCTTTACAACATTAAAAATGTATCCATAGATACCCGCACCATAAAACCGGGAGATCTGTTTATTGCCATTAAAGGGGAACGGTTTGACGGCCATAAATTTATCCGTCAGGCAGTTGAAAAAGGAGCCAAATATTGTGCGGTACAAAAAGAGTATAACGCTGAGCCGGAAGACGCCGGTGTTTCGCTTATATATACGGATGATACAACAAAATTCCTGGGTGAACTGGCTGCAATGCGCC
>CAYYJL010000537.1:0-2519 GCA_964472245.1 uncultured Ignavibacteriaceae bacterium
ACATTTTTTTCCTTTTGTCAGTATTTAATTCGAATCCGCTAAGGTACAAATCACTAATTGTATAGCCGTCATCAGTTAGGATTAAAGACTCAGCATCTTTTTTAATATATATCTGTATTGCATCGTTATGGCGATCTAAAAAGGGTGTCGTGATTTCACAATAATTAGCCAGCTCTGTTAATTTGATTTTCTGTTTTAACCAATTAACATAATTGTTAATTAATTCATCATATGTAGTATTCATGAAAATAAATTTTCACCCAAATATGGATGTTCCTTTACATTTAGGTAGCTGAAAAATTCATAACTAGTTTTGATTAGATCATTTACATCCGTAAATTTATCCTTCGGGGCAGGGATAGCCCACTTATCGTGATATCCCTCAACGAATAAATGTAAATGAGGAGTAGGGATTTCAATTCCATTATATTCTTCTAAATATTTTAATGGCACGTGTTCCGCAAAAGGGTTGGTATGCGGAGGTCCGGCAACATCTAATCTAACCAAAATTATTGTGGTACGCGCCCTTGATTGATATGTACACTTAGAGAATTTAATTTGCCCTCTTCTGTTAATATCAAAAATAAAATTCTCCCGACTATCGGCAGATTTAATAGGGATCTGGAGAGCTTCCCCAGACAAGGGAATTGAATAAACCCTATCATCAATTTTAGTTTTGGGCATTGTAATCAAGTGGTCAGCCTCACTTTGAGTCAGAAACATATTTTAAACTCCAAGTAAAATATAAAAATATCTATTATCATGGTAAATTTTCAGCCGAGAAAAATTTTCCCATTGTGGTGCTTTTTAGCAGCCAAAATGTGGAAAAAAGCAATAATCAACCTAAATCTTTCCCGACTCAAGTATTTCGTTAAAAACCATTTTTCTGTCCTCACGCCGCCACTTCTTCATTGATTTCTTCAAGAAGTTTGGGTAACTCATCTCCAAAGAGTGTATATAGTTTGCCCAGGCCGCCCGCGCGGTCAAAGGGGGTCATATCAAAATCATCGGGTTCTATTCTTACCGAGGAAATAATGTGGTCTTTCATCATCCATAGCCAGTTCATCTGCTCTTCGGTGAATTGTTTGTGCCCGGCGTTCCTCTTAAAAACCCATTGCTTAAATCTCCGGTTAACTGCTTCGCTGTAGGGTTCCAGGGTATCGGTCATCTGCAGCTCAAAGCGGATGAGAGATATAATATCGGTTAACATTCTCTGCGGTGTTTTTGCGCGGACAAGCTGCGGTTTAATTCTCTGATAAGCATTCCACAGCCCCTCCGGCGATAAGCTGTACGGGGGATTGGCGAGCGCGTCGCTCAACTCTTTAATCATGGCAAAGGTGAGTTCCTTGCGCCTTTCCGGCTGGGAGTAGAGTATGCGCAGAGCGGTTATCTCATCTTTATTTTCTTCAATAAACTTACGGAAGTTATTAATCATTTCCGCAGAATCCTGCTTTGCATCTTTATCAAAACCGCTGCCGATGATTTTATCCGGATTGCTTTCGTCAATAATCTGGTAAATTTTTCTGCGGACATTTTCAAGAAAATCCCGCAGTTTGTTATTGTCAAATGGCAGCATAGCTTCTTTACGCAGAGGTATCATTACTTCACGGATTTGTTCCGGCGTGGGTTCTGTTTCTTCCGGCAGCTGCAGGGTTTTACGCACAGTGGTATCAACAAAATCCGGGTCATATACATCAGCAAGGTTCGCCGCCGCGCGGGTTATATCAATGCCGCCTGATATATCCATGAACTTTTTCCTGTCGGGTTCGGATATTTGTTTGTCAATTCTTTCCAGCCGTGCCGCAAGCGATGTGCAGTTATCTTCATCCGGCTGCAGAATAACCGCTTTCATCAGATCTTTCAGGGGGATGGTTGGCTTTTTATCTATGACGGGGTAATCCACCTTAACGGATTTGAAAACGCCAAGAGCATCTATAATGTAGAATCTTTCCTTCTTCAGTTTGGCACTGGGTGTTACCTTGACCAGTTCGTCCCTGCTGAAGGAGCGTGTGCCCCTGCCAATCATCTGCTGAAAATAATTGCGGGAGCGTACGTCGCGCATAAAAATCAAAACCTCTATCGGTTTAACATCCGTGCCTGTGGCAATCATATCTACTGTTACGGCAATGCGCGGGTTGTAGTCTGTTCTGAATCGCTGAAGGATTGATTCCGGGTCCTCATCAACTGCTTTATAAGTAATTTTTTTGCAGAAGTCGTTCCCCTCACCAAACTCTTCCCGCACGATGTGGACAATATCTTCCGCATGGCTGTCGTGTTTGGCAAAGATGAGTGTTTTGGGTACTTCCGGCTCCTCCCCTTCTGCTGTGCCTATCCACCGCTCGGGGAAGAATTCATCTTTTACTATCCGTTTGTATTCTTTTATAATGTTCCTGATAGTGCTGGGGTTAACAATATCTTTATCCAGCCGGCCGCCATCGTAAATGATTTCATCTTCAATCTGGCGCCACTCTTTTTTGCGGGTCATTTTGTTCCGGAGGTTAACGTACTGCTGGGCTTTA
>CAYYJL010000538.1:0-2514 GCA_964472245.1 uncultured Ignavibacteriaceae bacterium
GAACCACCGACCCTCTGCTTAAAAGGCAGATGCTCTACCCCTGAGCTACGCGGTCTTGGGAAAAAATTTTCTTAAACAGACTTTAAAATTATCATTTTTTTGAGAGAAATCAAAATTTTGTGCCAAAAAAATTCTATATTCCCTGTTGGAAATAGACTGTTTTTAACATTCTTTTCCCTTTTTTCTGTGACTGCACACAGGAAATCTTACCTAATTCACAATTCTTAAAAATCTTGTAAACACAAGAGGTGCAGAAAATGATTGGAAACGTACTCTTCCCTGAGATTGTGAATCTCATAGAGATTCGGGATTTTTCCACCCTCAAGGGGGTTCTGGAAGATCTTCTCCCTCAGGATATCGCTGATCTTCTCTCGGATATTCCCACTCCTAACGAGCAGGCGGTTGTTTTCCGGCTGGTTGCCAAAGATATTGCCACGGAAGTGTTTGAATATCTTGATACCGATGCTCAGCTGAATCTCCTCAAAGCCCTGGGCAATGAGGAAGTATCTGCAATCCTGAACGATATGTCCGCCGATGACAGAACTTCTCTCCTGGAAGAAGTTCCTGCCTCAATCGCTAAAGAAATTCTCCAAAAACTTTCCCCCGATGAAAGAAAAATAGCCAAAACACTTCTGGGCTATCCGGAGGAAAGTATCGGCCGTCTGATGACTCCGGACTATGTATCAGTCCGCTCAGACTGGACCGTCAGCCAGGTGCTGGACCACTTGCGCGAGGCCGGTAAAAAAAGTGAAACCTTAGATGTTATATACGTTGTGGACGGCAAAGGCCGGCTTATAGATGATATTCAGATTAAGGAATTTCTTTTTGCCCCGCTGCACTCCAAAGTGGAAGAACTGATGGACGGCAACTATATACATCTTTATGTATATAATGATCAGGAAACCGCGGTGGAAACCTTCCAGAAATACGGCCTGCCGGCACTGCCGGTAACAGACCAGTCGGATATACTCATCGGCATCGTTACGCATGATGACGTTATTGATGTGGCACAGGAAGAAGCAACGGAAGATTTCCAGAAATACGGCGCGGTTGAAGCGTTGGATGACCCCTACTCTGAAACTCCTCTTCTGGAAATGATAAAAAAACGCGCCGGCTGGCTCAGCATTCTGTTTTTAGGCGAAATGGCAACAGCTTCTGCAATGGCATTTTATGAACATGCTATTGCAAAAGCCGTTGTGCTCACGCTCTTTATCCCGCTGATAATATCCAGCGGTGGTAACTCCGGTTCACAGGCATCCACGCTTATCATCCGTGCCCTCTCATTGGGAGAAATTACTTTGAAGGAATGGTGGTTTGTTATGAAAAGGGAAATTATCTCCGGATTTCTCCTTGGTTTAATACTCGCTATTTTGGGATTCATGCGTATATATATCGGAGAAATGGCTACAGGATTTTATGGCGAGCACTGGTTCCCTCTGGCTCTCACAGTAAGTGCAACGCTTATCGGAATTGTTATGTGGGGTACAGTCATTGGTTCAATGCTTCCGTTTATTCTGAAAAAATTAAACTTTGACCCGGCCACCTCCTCAGCACCGTTTGTGGCAACACTGGTGGATGTAACCGGGCTTGTTATATACTTCACGTTCGCGTCACTGCTGTTAACGGGAACCATGCTGTAACAAGGTGCAGGAGTAGTTTTTCATTATTATGACAAAAAGCTCTTTACATATAAAAGGCGGCAGAATTTTACGGGAGCTGCTGAATTTCAGCATTCATGAATACGAAGCCCTTTTTGAGCTCCCCCGGGCAACCCGGCATAAAGCTGCCATCGCTCTCCTTCTTTTTTACGGCACAATAATCTCCCTGCTTCATCTGGCAATATATCCCTTTATCAAGCAGGAGTTCCCTGTATATATGCTGTTGGCGGTATTGTACGCTTTCATGCTTTTTGGTGCATCCTCCACAAGCGTTATCCCTATGTTTTTTCCGGCACTCAAAAAACACATTAAAAAGATATATTACCTGTCCGTGGCACTCAGCGGAGTGGTCGGTTTTATTTTTTGCACCAATTATAACGTGTTCGGCAAATCACTATTTACCGCTGATCCTCCAAACATTGCCTATTATCTGGCCTTCATGGGTATAGCAATGCTTCTGACGGGAATGTCCCTGCTTACCCGGGTACTGAAACATTTCTTTACCGAAAAAACCGCAATTGAAACAGAATTGCATATTGCCGGAAAAATACAAAAGAGACTTGTTCCTGATATATCCATAGATACTCCTTACTGCGGTATTCAGGGGAAAACCATAACCGCAAAATCAATGGGCGGGGATTATTTTGATATATATCAGAACGGTAATGAGGTGCTTGTCTGCATTGGTGATGTTTCCGGTCACGGTATTTCCGCCGGATTAACCATGGCTATGGTCAAGTCTGTTCTTCAGACTGAAATCACCCATTCATCTGACCCGGTATATCTGATGAATCAGCTGAACAGTACACTATATAAATTATCCGAAAGGAAAACGTTTGTTACTTTCCAGATTATG
>CAYYJL010000539.1:0-2511 GCA_964472245.1 uncultured Ignavibacteriaceae bacterium
GCATCCACCTCATACACTCCTTCACGAAGTTTCAGAATTCTGGAATCTTCACGTCTCAAATTAGCATCGTCTTCGCCTATCAGTACCTGTATAACATCTTCAAGAGTTACAACACCAAGCGTTCCGCCAAATTCATCTACCACCACTGCAAAGTGAATCTTCTTTTCCTGAAAATCCACCATCATTTCCCTCACCCTTTTCTGCCGGGGAACATACATGGTGGGACGAATAAATCTGGTACATTTATACTGTTCAAAATTCTTCATATCACCAATCAGCGGTATTAAATCTTTGGTATATATAAGTCCTATGATACTGTCAATGTTGGATTTATATACGGGTATTCTGCTGTGCCCTGTTTGCAGGGAAACTTCAACAAGTTTTTTGAGATTTGCCTCGTGTGAAATTGCCACAATCTGTACTCTTGGTGTCAGGATTTCTTCAACCGTTAACTCACGGGCTTCCAATACGCTCTGAATCAGATCGTGTTCTTTATTTTCCAATGTACCGCTTGCTTTGCCAATTGCGGTAATGCTCTTCAGATCTGATCCTTTGAGCATACCTGCTCTATCTTTAAATTTAAATATTGCTACAAAGGAATTAAATAGCTCAGACAAAAACTCGGAAATCGGGAAAAGAAATGCATTCAACCAAAATAACGGATAAGAAAAATACCTTGCAAACAGAACAGAATTTTTTCTTGCTGCTACCTTCGGGATAATTTCTCCGAAAAGAAGAATGAACCCTGTTAATACAAATATCTGGACGGTAAGTGCAATCTCCTGAGGGATATTAAACATATCTGCAAGGGAAAGCACAATTGTTACTGCAAGGATTGATGCCCCGACATTTACAATAGTATTGCCCAGCAGAATTGTGATAAGCAGATTCCTTTGGTGCTCCAGCAGAAAACTGATATATCTTAATGCGCGGGGAAAATTCTCGTAATGGGAAGCAATTTTATTCCTCTGAAGTGAAAACAATGCCACTTCAGAGGATGAAAAAAATGCAGAACATACGAACAAACCAAATAATGCAGCTGTATATAACAGCAGTTCACCGGGAGACATTATATACCGTTAAAATGGGAGATCGTCATCGGTAGGTTCAGCTGATTTGGATGAAGATGAACCGGCAGAATAATCTGCTGATGGTTCCTCTGACTGACCCTTGCCTTTATATGAGAGCGGTATCATTTGATCCGAGATAACTTCCCATACTGTCCGTTTAATATTTTCTTTATCAGTATATTCTCTGCTTTTCATTCTGCCTTCTACATAGAAATTGGCACCCTTTTTCAGATTATCTTTCATGAAATCTGAGACATTAAATGCTGATACTCTGTGCCAGGTTGTTTCTCTTACCCAATCCCCTTCTTTATTTTTATAGCTATAATCAGTCGCAAGACTAAAGGAAGTAACAGAAAAACCGCTGTTGGTAACCCGCGTTTCAGCATCCTGTCCCAATTTACCAATCAACTGAATTTTATTAAGTGAAAAAGCCATGGTATCCTCCAATCAAATAAATATGAATTTTTTGTAATTATAGGCATATGTTATAGAAAAAGTACCTTATTTGCAAATATGGACGCCGCTGAAATAACGGCAGTCTCAGCGCGGAGCCGGGTATTTCCTAAGAGAAGAGGTGCAGACTTCCCCTTTAGGAGAGTTCTTTCCTCATCCGAAAACCCGCCTTCCGGTCCTATCACAAGAGAATAATGGGTATAAGGATCGAGCCCGGTGCTAATAAGTCCTGACTCGGCATTCAAATCAAACCAAATCACCTTATTGTCCCCAGATACCAATTCTGCCATTGATTTAACTATGGTTAGTTTTGGCAGATTACAGTTCAGAGATTGTTTCATGGCGGAAACAGCTTTTCCGCTCATTCGCTCCAAATTAATATGGCTTCTTTCAGAATGTGTGAATTTGCAAAAGGCAAATTGCACAAATCCGAGTTCAATACACTTTTCCAGTGCAAATTCCATCCGGTCCGGATTCTTGAGCAGCGGAATAACAATTGTGTGGTTTGCAAGAGCGCTGATCTGCCTTATTGATTCTTCATTTTCAAGAATGAGTTCCTTTGGAGTGATTTTCTTAATAGTTCCTTTTACCCGGTTACCCCTTCCATCGGTTATAAATATTTGATCCCCGCTTTTTTTACGAAGAACTCTATTGATATGATTTATCTCATCAGGGTTATTTAATACCAATTCTTCCTTTTCAATCTCTGCCTCCGGGAAATAAAAAAGTCCGGTATCAGAAAGCGACGCCGAGCGAGATGATGAACTCATTTTTTCCAAATTTATTAATAGCGTATTCAAACCGGGCAAGGTTGTAGGGTAAGGCCAAAATGGTAATACCGGCACCAAATCCGGAAAGGATATTCTCAGGTTTTACGTGTGCTGCCCTGTCAACGGTTAATCCGGCGTCCGCAAATACGGTGAGATAAACGGCCGTACGGAATCCTTGCAACTGCCTGGGTATGACAGGTAAATCAAACTGTAAATCG
>CAYYJL010000540.1:0-2508 GCA_964472245.1 uncultured Ignavibacteriaceae bacterium
GTGTGTTGAGCATATCCATCAAACAGGAACTTTAAGAAATTGAACAGATACCATCAAAGGAGATTTAAGTTCTTTCTTATTCTGGCAAGGAGCTCAAACGTTCTGATTTTATCCTTATAAAAGTTGTGGGAATTCTGCTGCTGAATAGTCAGCGATGCGTCCGTATTGCCTTCCCACCTTCTGCAAAGATATATGGGCTCATATATACGTGCAATCTGATATGTTCTGCTGATTGCAATAGCAACAGCATAATCTTCGCCGTAACTGGTATTAGGTAGATTCAGGGATCTGAGAACAGGGGTAAAGAATGCACGCGGAGCACCGAGTCCGTTGATTCTAAGAGCATTGTTCCTTCCGTTGTGAAGTGTCCACTCTTTATGGTCAATTACACCCGGAGGCAGTTCATTGAGCTGAAAATCGGTCATCTTATAACTGCCTATAACCATGGCAGCTTTTTCTTCATAAAATTTATCTACAATCAGCTGCAAAGTGTTTTCATCTTTATATAAATCATCACTATCCAGCTGCACGGCAAATTTTCCGCAGAGGGCACTATGGACAGCAATATTCCAGCAGCCGCCAATGCCAAGATCATCTCTTTGAGGAATGATATGTTTTACCTTGCTGTCCCGGGCCGCCATATCACGTAATATATCCGTGGTGCCGTCATCAGAATGATTATCAACAACAAGTATATTGTAACTGAATGCTGTTTTTTGGTTCAGAACGGAGTTTACTGCATCGGCAACGGTTTTAACTCTGTTGCGGACGGGAATGATAACTGAAGCTTCAACCTTAAACTCACCTTTAAAATCAACCGGCTTAAACTGCGGTTTAAGATATCCGTTTACAGATTTCAGAAATGCAGTACAGGCGGCTTCCATTTCAAGCTGATATGACCTGTTTTTGGGGTCAACGTAATCAAAAAGTTTTTCGCCGGATTTTCTTGTATCGGTTTCAACTTTTGTGTAAAGGTATTCCCCGATTCTGACAGGGGAAGCTTTTTTACTCAGCTTTAAACGTATATCGTATAATCCTGCATATTGATATTCTGAATTTTCCTCCTCAACAGCGGCTTTAAAGGCAGCCGTATTAAACATCATCATAGGGCCAAAATCAAAATCATCCCTCAGACTTCCAAATTGATAATCAATCACAGGATGAGGCGAACGCTTCTCATTTGTCAGATCATAATAATCTGAATATATAAGGTATGCGCCTGTCATCTCTGCGGTTTGCTGAAACCGTTCAATGCAAAACTGTCCGGGAACAATATTGGTTTCCTGCCTTATAAACAGAAAATGTTCTGTTCCGGCAGATTTGGCAATTTCATTCATGGTTGCAGTTGAGAGCAACCCACGTTTGCCGTCAATACGGCGAGTACCGGGCAGGGAAACAGATGGATCAGATGTGATGATATATATATCAGAAACAGCATCAGAATCAGCAAAAGTCCTGATTGCTTCCACGCTGGAGGGCTGCCCGCTGAAGGGGAGGAAAACAGAAATTTTTTTCATGCTAAAATTATTGTACTTTCAATAATTCAATTTCAAAAATAAGAACTGAGTTGGGGCCGATTTTGGCTTGAGGCGCACCTGCTTCACCATATGCAAGGTCTGACGGTATATATAACATCCATTTATCGCCTTCTTTCATCAGCTGCAAAGCTTCGGTCCATCCTTTAATAAAGCCATTTGCTGGATACGTGATCGGTTCACCGCGTGAATAAGATTCGTCAAACACAGTACCGTCCATTAAGGAACCGCGGTAGTGTACGGTTACCTGGTCTTCGGCTTTTGGAGATTTGCCTTTGCCTGAAGCGAGAACTTTGTATTGAAGCCCGCTGGGGAGTGTGGTGACGCCCTTCTGCTTTTTATTGTCAGCAAGAAATTTTTCACCTGCTTCTCTGTTTTTTGAACCTTCAACCTGCTTCTTTTCATCCCGCTTTGCCATAATCTCAGTTTGGTAGCGGATCATGACTTCCTGCATTTCTTCTTCTGTGAGGACTGTGGTTGAATCCAGTAATGCATCTTTCAGACCAAAATAGAGCATTTTAACATCAACATCAAGCTCATTCATTTTCAGGTTTTTTCCGATATCAGCTCCGATGGAATACGAAACACTGTCTTTTTGTGTTTTAAATTCACTTTTACTGATTTTATTTGCATCCTGACAGGAAACAACACCAAGTCCGGCTATGAGAAGCAAAGCCATTAAATTAAATTTCATTAATTCTCCAAAAAAAATAAATTTGTTAATCTTCAAGATAAGCAGAAGACCTGAATTTTACTGACCGAAAATACCGGACAAGGCGGAGGGTGAGATCCGCATTTGTCTGCGTACAGGGGACAATAACTTCAGCCCGGATATCGGCAATGAGTTGGTCAACCTGATTTTTTGCCCCACGAGTCTTTAAGGGTAACGGTGCGGTTGAAGACCGGCTTTTCCGGATTGAAATGTTTAAAATCTACACAAAAGTAGCCGTTTCTTTCAAACTGATAGGTGTCT
>CAYYJL010000541.1:0-2506 GCA_964472245.1 uncultured Ignavibacteriaceae bacterium
CTGCTGCTAACAGCCCTTATTTTAATCCGGAAGCAAGGCATCCGTTTAATGTCGGTTATGATATGAACCACGAAAGCCAGGCAACCAAGGATTTTGTGGACAGAGTTACCAGTTACTGGATAAATGAATATAAAGCTGATGGTTTCCGGTTTGATTTAAGCAAAGGTTTTACCCAGACAAACAGCGGCTCTAACGTAGGATTATGGGGGCAGTATGATCAGTCCCGTATCAACCTGTTAACCAGAATGGCAAACAAGATATTTGAGATTGACCCCTCTATATATGTGATACTGGAGCATTTTGGCGCAAACAATGAAGAAACCGTTCTTGCCAACTCCGGCATGATGTTATGGGGCAACCACAACTATAATTTTAATGAAGCCACCATGGGCTATCACAGCGGAAGCAACTCGGATTTTTCCGGCTTGTCCTATAAAGTGCGCGGATGGAATAATCCTCACCTGGTTGGATATATGGAAAGCCATGATGAGGAACGGCTGATGTATAAAAACATAACCTTTGGCAACTCCAATGGAAGTTACAATATCAGAAACATTGCAGTTGCACTGAACCGGATGAAACTTGCCAATGCATTTTTCCTTTTAGTGCCCGGCCCGAAGATGATATGGCAGTGGGGAGAGCTCGGTTACGAGTTTTCCAAAATGTGGCCTTGCGGAACTGATGCATGTATCCTTGACCCGAAACCGCCACGCTGGGAATTTTTAGGCGATGCAGCAAGAGTTAAACTTAAAAAAGTAGTTTCCACACTTTCGGCATTAAAAAGAAATTACCCGGCATTTAAGAGTACGGATTTTACCATGTCCGTCTCCGGAGCCATGAAAAGAGTCAATATATATCATGCATCCATGAATGTGGTTATCATCGGTAATTTTGATGTGGTAACGCAGTCAATCAATCCGCTGTTTCCGGCTGCGGGTACGTGGTATGATTATTTTGGGGCATCAAGTATTTCCGTTACGGACCCCAATGCAATGATTTCCTTAGCTCCCGGTGAATTCAGGATATATACCAATGTGCAGCTCCCTGCACCTGAACCCGGTCTATTGACAGATATTGAAACATTCAGCAGTGAGATCCCCGCTGAATATTCACTCATGCAAAACTACCCTAATCCGTTTAACCCTGCCACCACCATCAGGTTTGCGCTTAAAGATGCAGGCGATGTTTTGCTGAAGGTTTATGATGTGATGGGGAATGAAATCCAAACACTGGCAGAGGGCTATAAACCGGCAGGTGTATATGAAGCAGAGTTTGATGCCTCCGGCCTGGCATCGGGTGTTTATTTTTATGAGTTAAAAACTGAAAAATTCAGGGAGATGAAAAAGCTGATTTTAATGAAATAGCAAAAGCTGAAAAGGGCAAACGGTGTTTTGCCCTTTTTACTTTTAAAGCTGATCAGTCAGTTGCTGCCGGGGCCGTACCGGGGGAGGAATCTGCGGCTGCAGCTGCAGGTTTAGGTTCCCCCGTAGCCGCAGCCGCGGGTTTTGATTCACCGGATGCCGGTTTGTAGTCAGTCTGGTAAAAACCTGAACCTTTAAATATGGGGGCTATACCGCTCCCGATCTTGCGTTTTACGCTTCCGCCGCACCGGGGGCAGGATTCCAATGGCTGGGAACTCATACTCTGAAAATGTTCAAAGGTGTGGCTGCACTCCGGGCAGACATAATCATATGTTGGCATAAATACTCATTAGTTTTATGTAAAAATATTAATTATTCAGTTTTTTTCTCTATCTTTTGATGCTAAAACTTGAATAACGTTCTAACTATGAAAATAATATTTTTAACAATTTGTACCGCCTTGCTGCTTTCCGGCTGCCTTAACTATGAACAGGATATCTCCCTGAATCCGGATGGCTCAGGCAAACTTGTTCTTACCTACTGGATGAAGGTATCAGACCCCGGCAATACGGTTCTGATGGATCAGATAGGGCTGTTTAATGCCGATACGATTCGCACCCATTTTGTGACCCCTTTTACGGAAGTCACCGATGTTATTGTAACAACCGATACGGTGGATTCACTTTCCAAGGCAGTTGTTGAACTTACCTTTACCCATATAGATTCCCTCAACCATACGGAACCGTTCCGGGGATCAAATTTTTCCTTTAAGGACGGGGCAGTGGGACAGAAGGTTTTTTCCCAGTTCATAGCCCCCATCGTCACGGGGTTTGGTTACTCCGGCGCAGACTATACTGTTGTATATAAATATAACTTTCCCGGTGAAATTATCCAGCATAATGCCACAGCCATAGAGGGGAACTATCTTATCTGGAAATACAATATGGCAGAAGTGGGCAAAGGCAAAACTATTTCAGTTACATACCGCGCTTACAAAATAAAAGAAACACCGTACTGGATCTATGCATTGTCCGGTTTAGTGCTGCTGATTGTAGTTGTATTTCTGTTCAGGAAAAAGAGAGGATAATAAAATTGAGGCCGGCGGTTACACCGGCCCATAATTATTATTTTAAGAGATTCATTTT